>NZ_JBQCWZ010000314.1:0-1516 GCF_051956895.1 Neisseria sp. P0021.S006 | reverse complement strand
CTGTCAGCCGGTTTATGCTAAAATAACAATTTTTCCGATATTTCAAATTATTATGCACGCTTCTGATTTTCAAGAAAATGATACGGCGCACGAATACTACGCCGACAATCCTGATTTTCCAGCTAAAACCATTGTCGCCACCTTATTCATCGGCGCATTTTTCGGCTATCTCAACGACACGCTGCTGAATGTCGCGCTCACGCCGATTATGAAAGATTTCGGTGTCGATAAGACCACGGTTCAATGGCTGACGACGGGCTTTTTGCTGGTCATGGGGCATTTACGCCGATTACGGCAGGCGTGATTCAATGGTTTGAAACACGCAAAATGGTGCTGTTTACGCAGGTGACGTTTTTAGCCGGCTCGCTGATTTGCGCGTTTGCACCGACGTTTGGCGTATTGGTGGTCGGGCGTATGGTGCAGGCAGTGTCTGCCGCGTTTTTTGTCCCGCTTTTGTTTAATGGCGTATTGTCGATTTTCCCGCCCAACAAGCGCGGAACGGCGATGGGCGTGATTACCATGATGTTTACCGCCGCGCCTGCAATGGGGCCGACGCTGTCGGGTATCATCATCGACCATACGCATTGGCGCGTGCTGTTCGGTTTTACCGCGCCGTTTATGTTGGCGGCGATGGTGCTGGTGGGCAAATATTTGACGGTCAATTTGAGCAACATCAGCCGTCCGAAAATCGATATGTTGTCGGCTGTGCTGTCGATTGCGGGCTTCGGCGGGCTGGTTTATGCGAGCAGTAATTTTGCCCATATGCCGCTGGTGGAATTTATCCTGCTCTTTGCCGCTTCCGTTGTGCTGGTGGGGTGGTTTGCGCACCGTCAATTCCGTTTGGCCACGCCGTTGTTGAACCTTCGTGCGTTTGAATACAAGCAGTTCAGATATTGCGTTGTGATTTTGGCCGGTGCGATATTCCTGTTCTTGGGCTTGGAACTGATGGTGCCGATGTACACGCAGCAAGTGTTGATGCTGACCGGTACGGCAACCGGTCTGATTCTGATGCCTGCCAGTATTGCCCAAGCGGTTGCCACACCTTTGTTCGGCAAATTGTTGGACAAAAAGGGCGGACGCTTTGTCGTTTTGCCGGCAACAGTGATGCTGGTGGTGTCGCTGGCGGTATTGTGGCTGTTTTTGCGGATTGATACGCAAGTGGTGATGCTGACGGCGATGTTTACGCTGTTGGCGCTTTCCGTGTCTGCTTGTGTAACCGGCGAAACCCATGGTCTGAACGCGTTGCCGAAAACGCTCAATCCGCACGGTGCGGCGATTCTGACCACCATCAACCCGATTGCCGGTGCCATCGGCGCGGCGTTTTTCGTCGGTGCGACCAATATCGGCGAGAAACTTTCCAGCGCAGATATGCCGCAACAGGCAATGTTGGACGGTATCCATTTGGCGATGGGTTGCGCTTTGGTTGTCGGTGTTGCGGTCGTCATGTTTGCTTTGCGTTTGAAAGCACATCAGAAATAAATAAAAGGCCATCTGAAACGTTCAGACGGCCTAAGTA
>NZ_JBQCWZ010000313.1:0-1524 GCF_051956895.1 Neisseria sp. P0021.S006 | reverse complement strand
CCGTTTGACGCGCAACTTTCACGCTCGCAAATCGAAAAATCACTGGGACAATCCATCGACACTTTATACGCGGAATTTGAAACAGAGCCTGTCGCCAGCGCGTCCATCGCCCAAGTACACAAAGCCCGCCTGCATTCGGGCGAACAGGTCGCCGTGAAAGTCTTGCGCCCCAACCTTTTGCCCGTTATCGAACAGGATTTGTCGCTGATGCGCTTTGGTGCAGGCTGGGTAGAGCGTTTGTTTTCAGACGGCAAGCGTTTGAAGCCGCGCGAAGTGGTGGCCGAATTTGACAAATACCTGCACGACGAATTGGACTTAATGCGCGAAGCCGCCAATGCCAGCCAACTCGGACGCAATTTCCAAAACAGCGATATGCTGATTGTGCCGAAGGTGTTTTACGACTACTGCACCAGCGACGTGCTGACCATCGAATGGATGGACGGCACACCGGTATCCGATATCGCCAAACTCAAAGCAGACGGTATCGATTTGCACAAACTTGCCGATTACGGCGTGGAAATCTTCTTCACGCAAGTTTTCCGTGACGGCTTTTTCCATGCGGATATGCACCCCGGCAACATTCTGGTCGCCGCCGACAACCGCTACATCGCCCTCGATTTCGGCATCGTCGGCACGCTGACCGATTACGACAAACGCTATCTCGCCATCAACTTCCTCGCCTTCTTCAACCGCGATTACCACCGCGTCGCTACCGCCCACATCGAATCGGGCTGGGTACCTGCCGACACGCGGGCGGAAGAATTGGAAGCGGCTGTCCGCGCCGTGTGCGAGCCTGTGTTCAACAAACCGATTTCGCAGATTTCCTTCGGCTTGGTGCTGATGCGCCTGTTTGAAGTCAGCCGTCGCTTCAATGTCGAAATCCAGCCGCAGCTGGTATTGCTGCAAAAAACGCTGCTCAACATCGAAGGCTTGGGTCGCCAACTCGATCCAGATTTGGACTTGTGGAAAACCGCCAAACCGTTTTTGGTGCGCTGGATGAACGAACAGGTCGGCCCCAAAGCCCTTTGGCGCAATCTCAAAAACGAAGCCCCCGACTGGGCGCAAATCATCCCTTCCCTGCCGCGAAAAATCAGTGCGCTGGTTGATGAAAACCGCCAGCAGGAAATGCGCGATGCCTATGTGCATTTGGTCAAAGTACAGCAACGCCAAAGCCTGTGGCTGAGTGTGATTGCGGTTGTTTTGCTGCTGATTTTGCTGTTTAAATAAACTGTAATACAGCTTTAAACGACATAATAAAGGCCGTCTGAAATCGATTTTCAGACGGCCTTTTTATATGCCGACCTATTCTTTTTTCTCGTGCTGAACATATCCGCTTTCAGCTTCGATATGCCGTCTGAAGCGCAAACCTGCGGCGTGGTAAAATGGGTGCGGCGAGAACTGGCGCGAGACTTGCGAAGCGAAGATGCAAGTCAGCAGCATCCAAAACAATAAATTCTGTCCGCCCGTCATTTCCATTACCACCACGGCGGCGGTCAACGGCGATTGGGTCGCAGCGGCAAGGAA
>NZ_JBQCWZ010000312.1:0-1525 GCF_051956895.1 Neisseria sp. P0021.S006 | reverse complement strand
CGCCGAAATTGCCCGCGTCGAATTGGGCTATGTCCAAGACGGCGAAGTGTATTACCGAATCATCGACCGCCGCTAAACCCTGCAAAACAAAGGCCGTCTGAAAACATATTTTTCAGACGGCCTTTTTTATCGCAATCGCTATATAATCACATATCCCAAAATCAAATCACACCCATCATGTATGACGTAAACACCCACGATGTCCGCCGATTCTTTGCCAACGTCTGGCAACACAGGCTCGCACCGCTCCAATTGGACGGCCTGCAACAAAAAGCTTTGCGCATTATCGAAGCCCATCCCGAATACGGACACTATCTCGAAGACATCGAACAATATTTAGATAAAGAATGGTTGCCCGAAGACGGCGAAAGCAACCCATTCCTGCACATGTCTCTACACCTTTCCCTGCAAGAGCAAAGCACCATCAACCAGCCCCCGGGCATCCGTGCTATCCACCACCAACTTTGCGCCCGTTACAACGGCGACTGGGTCAAAGCCGAACACGATATGATGGAAGCCTTGGCAGAAACCATCTGGGAAGCACAACGCTACGGACGGGGCCTTGACGTCAATGCCTACATGACCCGCTTGCGGAAATTGGTCGGCTTAGGCCAAGAAGAAAAAGCCCGCCTCAATCCCCATGAAGTCGGCCTGATGGATACAAAATAACTTCTTTTCAGACGGCCTCACCCCATACAAATCCTTACGCTTGCCAAAGCCAACGTTTCCATCTTTCATGCTAAATTACTTTTTTAAAATCCGCATCACAAGGAAAACCAAAATGCTCCGCCCAGCCCTTACCGCCCTACTGCTAGCTGCCTCCCTACCCGTAGCAGCAGAAAGCCTCAACTACAACATCGTTGAATTTTCCGAATCCGCCAACATGGAAGTGCCGCGGGATACCATGACCGCGCATTTCAGCGTCAACGCAGAAGGCAAAGACCGTCAAGCCGTCAACCAAGTCTTCATGAAAAAATTTAACCAGTTCAACAAAATCTCTCAAAACAACAAATTTAAAGCCGAGTTGATGGAACGCAACGCATCCCCGCGCTATCAATATACCAACGGCAAACGCACCCAAACCGGCTGGGAAGAACACGCCTACTTCAAAGTAGAAAGCAAAGACTTTGAAGCACTCAACCGCCTGATTGCCGACAGCATCAATATCGCCGTTTTGGAGAACTCCTCATTTTCCGTATCCAAAGAAAAACGCGAAGAAACCGTCGACCAACTGAGCAAGGCCGTCATCCTGCGCTTCAAAGACCGCGCCCAAAACCTCGCCCAAACACTCGGCTTCTCCAGCTACAAAATCGTTAAACTCAACCTGGGCCACATCGGCAACCGCCAAGTCGGCGGCGACTTTGCACACGCCAAAATGTTGCGTGCAATCCCTGCTGCAGAAGTAGCTGCAGGAATAGAAGATGGCGTACCAGCCTCTCCGGGTTCAGAAGAAATCAGCCTGACCGTCAGCGGCTCGGTGCAAATGTAGGATTTTCTTTGAAATCATTTTAAAGGCCGTCTGAAA
>NZ_JBQCWZ010000311.1:0-1533 GCF_051956895.1 Neisseria sp. P0021.S006 | reverse complement strand
CTAAATAACCAGAAATATTTATCTATTAGTTCTTTGGGTTCTAATGCTGCATATGTCTGCTTGCCCAATTCCGTAAACATAATTCTATTAGAATCTCTTTTAGCTCTTTTAGATAAAATAGTCGTGCGAAGTTTTTCTCGCATGGTAATTTTCTCAGATTCTGTAGCTTGGTTTAATGCCCAATCTTTAATAAGAAACCAAATTTTATTTTGCTGTTTAGGTGTTAAACCATGAATATGATTGACTAAATCAAGTAATTGTTCAAATGTATGACTTGCCCAAGTTAATGCTATTTCTACTGAGGCATTCCAGAAATCATAAACATCTTGTTCAGTTACTGTATTTTGAGCACAATTATTCCTCCAAATACATTTACTAGCTGGAAATGCTGTTTGAGCAGATGTACTTGGAAATTGGCTAATACAAATTCGCCAACCGATATCTGGAAATTTTCTAACTAACTCTTTTAATAATTGAATACGTTCTTGCGTATTGATATTTGTAGCAGGTAACCAAGCTCTAAAAACTCCAGATAATGAATTAAAAGGTTTGTTGCTATAATTATCAGTGATTTCCTCTTGACTTAATTGAGCCAAAATTTGTACCACTCTAGCAACTGTTAATTTATCCCAAGCTAATTTCTCTAATGCCCACAACAAATCAGTATACTTAGGTGAAGAGAAAATATCAGTAGAAACAGGTTGCATTAGCTCTAAGAATTGCTTATCAGTTTTCAAATCGTTTTCTATAATACTTAAAAATACTTTTGGGCTCGCTTCTGCATACACTGAGAAATCAGATGCTTGTGCAAGCAATACTCTTAAGTTAAGTGGAGAGAATAATTCTTCCACGAGTTTATTTACTGCTTCCTCACAATTAAAAGCTAATCTATTTTTAAATAATTCATTACCATGAACAGCCAATAAAATAAGCATCTCCCCTATACTATCTCTCAAGCCTTTAGAATGCTGACGCTTTTTATCATATATATTAGCTTGCCATTGCTGATCTTTAGGCAAATCTAAGGCAGGATTATCTTCTCCTAAAACTAATTTAGCGCTGTCAAAGAAGCGCTCTAAATCTGCTTTAGTAATGTAGGGTGCAATAGCAAATAACAAATCGATTTTTGATACTACTCCTCTATGTGAGTCTACTGCCCAAACGGGAGAGTCATTAAGAAGCAAGCTTACTTGAAACTCTTGTTCTAAAGACTCATACGGTAAATTTTTTGATAAAGCTTCTAGGATAGAAATGTCATATTGATTAGAACTGTCCCATCCTCCAGCAAATAGAAATGGAATAAGAACTTGATTATGACTATCTACCCATTCAGGCTTATGAATAGCCTCATTCTTTGACAGCTGTCGTCGCAGGACTGTTAATGAATAACCGGATTTTTTTGCCAATTCTTGTGCTGTATCATAGGAATACCCCATTTCTTCTAATGAATGAAGAAAAGTTACTGAATCTAAAATTTCAAGTTTTAGATCAATATTTTGTATTAGAGTATTTTTAGGGTAAACAACAAAGGCA
>NZ_JBQCWZ010000310.1:0-1541 GCF_051956895.1 Neisseria sp. P0021.S006 | reverse complement strand
CTATTAATGATAAAGATGGTATTAATGCAGGAAATACAAAAATCACGAATGTATCAAATGGTACAATTTCAGCTGATAGTAAAGATGCTGTGAATGGTAGCCAATTATATGCAGCGAAGAACGAGCTTAATACCAATATTACTAAAGCCGCAGCGGCAGCTAAAACAGAGGTAAAAGCTGGAACAAATGTAGAGGTGACTTCTGAAACTGGTGCGAATAATCAAACGATTTACACGGTTAACGCAAAAGACACTTCAGCATCAGTTGAAGCTGCTTCTGATGCTGTTACAGTAACAGTTGGTGAAAAAACAGAAGTTAAAAATGGTATTTCTGTTACAACAGTAAGCAATTACAAAGTAGATCTTTCACAAAAAACCAAAGATGAAATCAAAAATGCAGGTGGTCGTGGATTTAATGTAACTGCAAGTGCATCTGAAGGTACTGTTGTAAATGAAGTGACAGAAGAAACGGTTCAATCTACTGCAACAAAAATGGATAAGTTAACACTTGATGCGGGTAAAAACATTAAATTAACCCACAAAAAAGGCAAAGTGTTAAGTGTGGCAGTATCTGATACACCAACATTTGCTAATGTCACAACAACGGGTGATATCAACATTGGTGGTACTGTTCATGCACATGGTGGCTTGGATGTTCACAATAATCGTATTGTGAATGTGGCTGATCCTAAAGACCCAACTGATGCAGTAAATAAACGTTATGTTGATAATGCAGTGAAAAACATTAATAACAACATCAATCGTTTAGACAACAAAATTGATCACGTTGATCGTAAATTACAAGCAGGTATTGCAGGAGCGACAGCGATTTCTTTCTTACAACGTCCAAATGAAGCGGGTAAAAGCTTAGTTTCTGTTGGTGTTGGTGGTTATCGCAACGAAACTGCATTAGCGGTTGGTTATAGTCGAAATTCTGACAACAACAAAGTTTCGATTAAAGTTGGTGCAAGTATCAA
This sequence comes from Neisseria sp. P0021.S006, assembly GCF_051956895.1. NCBI lineage: Bacteria > Pseudomonadati > Pseudomonadota > Betaproteobacteria > Neisseriales > Neisseriaceae > Neisseria > Neisseria sp. P0021.S006. Next base: position 565 of record NZ_JBQCWZ010000310.1, on the reverse strand, counting down.
TTCCCGTAGTGATGTGAACTGGGGCGGAAGCATCGGTTACCAATGGTAATTATTTGATAAAAAGGCAGAGTAAAATCTGCCTTTTCTTTTGTTATGTTGAGATGAAAAAAAGTGCGGCCAAAATTTGATCTGACCCCAAAAAGTTAGACTGTTATTTAAAGGATTGTTTTCGATATTGTACCGGACTCAGTCCTTTTAATTTTAGTTGAATCCGTCGGTGGTTATAGTAATCCAAATAATCTCTGACAGCATTAACTATCTCCTCTCTACTGTTAAATTCCCGCCCATAAAAACATTCCGTTTTTAATCGCCCAAAGAAACTTTCCATCGCGGCGTTGTCCAAGCAATTCCCTTTTCTCGACATACTTTGAATGATGCCATGTTCTGCCAAGATTCGACGATAAGCCACCATTTGATATTGCCATCCCTGGTCTGAATGTAAAATGACACCACAAGCTTTATTTAATCCTTTGATGGCTTGTATTAACATGTCCTCTACTTGCGCCCAGTTTGGGAAATAGCTGAGATTATATGAAACTATCTCATTGTTAAATAAGTATAAAAT
>NZ_JBQCWZ010000309.1:0-1544 GCF_051956895.1 Neisseria sp. P0021.S006 | reverse complement strand
CTCGCGGCGGCTCAAAACACCGCCCTTTCTTCAACGTAGTCGTAACTGACTCTCGCAACCGTCGTGACGGCCGCTTCATCGAGCGCGTAGGTTTCTACAACCCCGTTGCCAACGAAAAACAAGAACGCGTACGTTTCGACGCAGACCGCATCAACCACTGGGTTGCTCAAGGCGCGAAAGTTAGCGACGCAGTTGCCAAACTGATTAAAGAGCAAAAAATCGCTGCTTAATCAGCTAAAACGACCATGACAGACACTCAAAAACGGGTAGCCATGGGCTACATCAAAGGCGTATTCGGCATTAAAGGCTGGCTTAAAATTGCCGCCAATACCGAATATACCGACAGCCTGCTGGACTACCCCGAGTGGCAGTTGTGCAAGGATGGTAAAGCCCTGAATGTTGTGCTTGAGGCAGGTAAAATTGCCAATGGCGAACTTCAGGTCAAATTTGAAGGTATAGACGATCGCGATCAAGCATTTACCTTGCGCGGCTATACCATCGAAATCCCCAGAGAGTCATTCTCCCCTACTGAGGAAGACGAATACTACTGGGCAGATTTAGTCGGCATGACCGTCATCAACAAAGAAAACATCGTCCTCGGCAAAGTCAACAACCTGATGGAAACCGGTGCCAATGATGTTTTGATGATTAAAGGCGAACACGGACAAATCCTGATTCCCTTTGTCTCCAACTATATCGAATCTGTCGATACCGACAGCAAAACCATTATTGCCGACTGGGGTTTGGACTACTGATGCTGATTCAAGCCATCACCATTTTCCCAGAGATGTTCGACAGTATTGTCGAATACGGCGTTACAGGCAGAGCAAGAAAACAAAATCTTTGGCAGTTTCAAGCCATCAATCCCCGAAAATTTGCCGACAACAAACTTGGCTATATTGATGATCGACCCTTCGGAGGTGGTCCGGGAATGATTATGATGGCTCCGCCGCTTCAAGCGGCAATTGAAGAAGCCAAAGCAAACTCGCAAAAACCTGCCAAAGTAATTTATCTCAGTCCGCAAGGTCAGCCGCTGACACATAAAAAAGCTGCAGAACTTGCCGAACTGCCCCATCTTATTCTTCTATGCGGACGCTATGAAGGCATAGATGAAAGACTGCTGCAAAGCAGTGTGGACGAAGAAATCAGCATTGGCGACTTTGTCGTCTCGGGTGGCGAATTACCCGCCATGATGTTGATGGATGCCGTCTTAAGATTGGTTCCGGACGTATTGGGCGATATACAGTCAGCTGAACAAGACTCGTTTTCAGACGACCTTTTAGACTGTCCTCATTACACCAAACCCGTAGAATTCCAAGGCATGATGGTTCCTGATGTCTTACGCTCAGGAAATCATGGCTTGATTGCCGAGTGGCGATTGAAACAATCCCTGCGACGCACTTTAGAGCGCCGACCTGATTTATTGGAAAAGCGCAGTTTAATCCCAAAGGAATCCCGCCTCTTAAAAGAAATCTTGCAAGAGCAACAGGAAATCCAATCATAACTTAGGAAAAACAAATGAACTTGATTCAACAATTAGAGCA
>NZ_JBQCWZ010000308.1:0-1546 GCF_051956895.1 Neisseria sp. P0021.S006 | reverse complement strand
GATCTAACAGCCTAAAAATATCTTGAGGCTCATATACCTGCATATGGTTTTTCGAGTACGACGCCTGTTCATGAGATGACAACAACGCTGCTTTCAGCATGGCTTGCGCCAATTTTTCGACAGCAAGCGGACGTTGGTTTTTCAGCATGCCGATGCGGTTGAGTACGCGAGAAATCCGTTCTGCTATTTTTTCGCCCAAGCGGTCGCTGTTCGGACGAATCAGCAATGGCGGGCGGAAAATAATAAGGTGCGGAAAATTCAAAGCGATAATTGCTTGCTCCAATTCGCCCTTCATCCGTTGATAAAACAGGCTCGAAGCAGAATTTGCACCGGAAGCGGAAATCAAAACCAAAGTATTGACGCCGTTTTCTCGTGCGGCTTTGGCAAATTCAAGATTTGCCTCATAATCAATTGCCCATTGCGCTTCTTTACTGCCAGCCGCTTTCAAGGTAGTTCCCAAGCAGGCAAACAATACATCGCCCTGCACTTTTTCACGCCAATCATCAGGCTTAGAAAAATCAATCTGATGGCTATTTAGCTTTTGGTGAGTAAAATCAGGATGTCTGCGACCAAAACAGTCGATGGACTCAACCTCTGAACTGGTTGCAAGTAAAGGCAACAAGGATTTTCCTGTTGCGCCTGTCGCGCCAATCACAATCGCCTTCATACTTCAGACGGCCTTAAGCGTTTGCCACGCGGTTCACTTCGCGCAATACAGCTACCGGATCGGCAGCTTTAGTTACCGGACGGCCCATTACCAAATAGGTTGAACCGGCAGCCAAGGCTTCGGCCGGCGTCATAATACGGCGCTGGTCATCATTATTGCCTGCAACATCTAAGCGGATGCCCGGTGTGACCAAGACAAAATCCTGTCCCAATTCGCGGCGCAATGGTACGGCTTCTTGAGCGGAACATACTACGCCGTCCAAGCCCGAACTTTGCGCCAGTTTCGCCAAGCGGATGACTTGTTCTTCAGGGGCGATGTTCAAACCGATTTCTGCCAAGTCGCTTTGTTCCATGCTGGTCAACACGGTTACGCCGATCAAAAGCGGCTTGGTTTGATATCCGGCAACGGCTTCTGCTGCTGCTTCCATCATGCGGCGACCGCCCGATGCGTGCATATCGACCATCCACACGCCCATATCGGCGGCAACTTTACAGGCCTGAGCAACTGTGTGGGGAATATCGTGGTATTTCAAATCGAGGAAAAGTTTGAAACCTTGATTGATTAAGCTTTCTGCCAAATTGCGGCCGGTTGCGGTGAACAGCTCTTTACCGATTTTGATTTGACACAGTGTCGGGTCAAGATTGCGGACAAATCCGAGCGTATCTTTTTCGTTGGCAAAATCGAGGGCGACGATGACGGGAGTACGTTGTTGCTGAGTTTGGAAGTCGGAGATCAAGGGATTCATAAGATACCTGCGGATAAACGGTTATAGCTTCGATTTTAACAGCTTTTGTACACAAAAGGCCGTCTGAAAATATTTTTTCAGACGGCCTCATGATTTTACTTTGGCAAAACTTATTTGCCCAAACCTTTCAATAC
>NZ_JBQCWZ010000307.1:0-1552 GCF_051956895.1 Neisseria sp. P0021.S006 | reverse complement strand
GAGAGCGTGTAACGTTTGCCATTCATAAAGAAAAAAAGCAGTTTGCAGAAGCTCAGGTCGAAACGGTTTTAAAACCTTCTTCCGAACGCATTGAGCCAGCTTGTTGCTATTTTGATACATGTGGCGGTTGTTCGCTTCAACATGTTTCCTTTGGCGCGCAAGTTGCATTAAAGCAACGGATTTTGGAAGAGCAGTTGGAACGGATAGGTAAGGTCAAGCCTGAGATAATTTTGCCCCCTTTATATGGTTACTCCTGGTATTATCGCGATAGAGCACGTTTAAGTGTTTCGATGGATAAGCAAGGCCGTCTGAAACTCGGTTTTCAGGCCAAAAAAAGCCATGATGTCGTCAATATCCGCCATTGCCATATTTTGCCTAAGCATGTGTCCGATAGGTTGCCTGATGTCCGCAATTTGCTGCAAAAGCTGCATGATGACGGTGTGAAAGTGAAATTTGTTGAGTTTTATTGCGGAAAAAATGTGACCGTATTCAACATTCGTTTCGTAAATCAACCGTTTGGACAAATATTAAGCGAATTGCGTAATTGGTTTGATAAGATATTGTCGGGTGCTGAAAAGGCATGGCAAATATGGCTGCAGGATCATGCCGAGTCTTTGCCGTTTTACCCTGAGAACGCCCTGCCCTGAACTATACTTTTGCTCAATTTGATGTGGAAATGCCTTACAAGCCGGGTGATTTTACGCAGATTAATGCGCAATTGAACGAAGTGATGGTGGCAAGGGCGGTCAGGCTTTTAAACCCTCAAAAAGGGGAGAGGATTGCCGATTTGTTTTGCGGTTTGGGCAATTTTAGTTTGCCGCTGGCAAAAAGTGGTGCATCGGTTGTCGGTATTGAAGGTGCCGATTATTTGGTCGATAGGGCAAGGGAAAATGCACGCCTGAATCGTTGTGCCGAGAATATGACGTTTTCTGTTGCAGACTTGTTCGATACCGATGAAAAAACTGTTGAGTCGTGGGGGCAATTTGACAAGATGTTGCTGGATCCTCCGAGAAACGGGGCTTATGCTGTTGTCAAATCGCTACACAAGCCGTTTTTGCCTCAGAAGATAGTGTATGTTTCGTGCAATCCATCAACATTTGCACGAGATGCCGGTGTCTTGGTTGATAAGGGCTATAAGTTTAAGGCGGTAGGAATCATGAATATGTTTGCACAAACCTCGCATGTTGAATCCATTGGTGTGTTTGAGTTGTAAATTGGTATCAAGTCCTTTATGGGGGTAGGGTTTCTAATGTGAAAATGGGTGCGTTCATGTTATCATCATTCGTTTGGGGAATTAATAGCGTTGAAGTTGCGTGTAAAGCAACAGATGTTAATAAATGCAGTTTGCAGCACAAGACCGGGAGGTGTTCTTGAACTATCAACTTTTAACTATTCTTTTGCTGGTGCTTTTTTTGCTGGTGTTGGTTTTTGTTCGTCATAAACAAAGTAACAATTCAGACAAACAAAGCGCACATGCATCAAAAAGCGGCCGTACATCTGCTGCTCATACAGCCTCCTCTGAGGATGGAAACGACTGGATTGAGAAAGTCAA
>NZ_JBQCWZ010000306.1:0-1553 GCF_051956895.1 Neisseria sp. P0021.S006 | reverse complement strand
TTGACTTTCTCAATCCAGTCGTTTCCATCCTCAGAGGAGGCTGTATGAGCAGCAGATGTACGGCCGCTTTTTGATGCATGTGCGCTTTGTTTGTCTGAATTGTTACTTTGTTTATGACGAACAAAAAACAACACCAGCAAAAAAAGCACCAGCAAAAAAATAGTTAAAAGTTGATAGTTCAAGAACACCTCCCGGTCTTGTGCTGCAAGCTGCATTTATTAACATCTGTTGCTTTACACGCAACTTCAACGTTATTAATTCCCCAAACGAATGATGATAACATGAATGCACTCATTTTTACATTAAAAACCCTACTCACATAAAGGACTTGATACCAATTTACAACTCAAACACACCAATGGATTCAACATGCGAGGTTTGTGCAAACATATTCATGATTCCCGCTGCCTTAAACTTATAACCCTTATCAACCAAGACACCGGCATCTCGTGCAAATGTTGATGGATTACACGAAACATACACTATCTTCTGAGGTAAAAATGGCTTATGTAGCGATTTGACAACAGCATAAGCCCCACTTCTCGGCGGATCCAGTAGCATCTTGTCAAATTTTCCCCATGACTCAACAGTTTTTTCATCGGTATCGAACAAGTCGGCAACAGAAAACGTCATATTCTCGGCACAACGATTCAGGCGGGCATTTTCCCTTGCCCTATCTACCAAATAATAAGCGCCTTCAATACCGACAACCGATGCGCCACTTTTCGCCAGCGGCAAACTAAAATTGCCCAAACCGCAAAACAGATCGGCAATCCGCTCCCCTTTTTGAGGGTTTAAAAGTCTGACCGCCCTTGCCACCATCACTTCGTTCAGCTGCGCATTAATCTGCGTAAAATCACCGGGTTTGTAAGGCATTTCTACATCAAATTGAGCAAAATTATAGTTCAGAGCAGGAGCATTCTCGGGATAAAACGGCAAGGACTCGGCATGATCCTGCAACCATATTTGCCATGCCTTTTCAGCACCCGACAATATATTATCAAACCAATTACGCAATTCGCTTAATATTTGTCCAAACGGTTGATTTATGAAACGAATGTTGAGCGCTGTCACATTTTTCCCGCAATAAAACTCAACAAATTTCACTTTTACACCGTCATCATGCAGCTTTTGCAGCAAATTGCGGACATCAGGCAATCTATCGGACACATGCTTAGGCAAAATATGGCAATGGCGGATATTGACGACATCATGGCTTTTTTTGGCCTGAAAACCGAGGTTCAGACGGCCTTGTTTATCCACCGAAACACTTAAACGCGCTCTATCGCGATAATACCAGGAGTAACCATATAAAGGAGGTAAAATTATTTCCGGCTTGACCTTACCTATCCGTTCCAACTGCTCTTCCAAAATCCGTTGCTTTAACGCAACTTGCGCTCCGAAAGAAACATGTTGAAGCGAACAGCCGCCACATGTATCAAAATAGCAACAAGCTGGCTCAATGCGTTCGGAAGAAGGTTTTAAAACCGTTTCGACCTGAGCTTCTGCAAACTGCTTTTTTTCTTTATGAATGGCAAACGTTACACGCTCTC
>NZ_JBQCWZ010000305.1:0-1555 GCF_051956895.1 Neisseria sp. P0021.S006 | reverse complement strand
GCATTTTATCATAAGTTAGCTTTAGCCAAAATATTCAGACGGCCCAAACATTTGCAAAAACAGGCCGTCTGAAAACAAAGAAACCTTTTTTAAAATAAAGAAGCACATTTGCGGCAAACCTTTGTCAGTTTTCCGTTTTAATTCACGAAGGTTTACGGTATGATGACAAAATCGGTCAGGATTGTTAACAACTTAAACCGGTATTAAACGGCAAAACGGCCTGCTCGCCCTTGTTGCCAACCGCGAAAATGAACGGGAGTAGTTGCCCGTATCATTTTCTTTTTATTTGTTTTTCTTAAAGGTTATATTATGGAAGAAATATTGTCTGCTCTGGTGGGTGCAGTCAATCTGGTTCTTTGGGACTACCTGCTGATTTATGCCTTAATCGGCATCGGCCTGTTTTTTACCCTGTACTTGGGCGCGCCGCAAATTACCAAATTAGGAACAGGTTTCAAATCCGTTTTCGGCGGCTTGTTCAGTAAAAAAGACAAAGACCACGAAGGCAAATCCCTGTCTCAATTTCAAGCGCTTGCCGTAGCGATTTCCGCGCAAATCGGTACCGGTAACGTGGCCGGTGTCGCCACTGCGATTACCGCCGGCGGCCCGGGTGCCATTTTTTGGATGTGGCTGTCTGCCATTTTGGGCATGTCTACCATTTTTGCAGAAGCCGTTTTAGCGCAAAAATACCGCGTGGTCAGCCACGGCAAATACATCGGCGGCCCAGCGTTTTACATTACGCACGGCCTGACCCCGAAAATCGGCCGGGGCGCGGCGCGTTTCCTGTCCGGCTTTTTCTCCATCGCCTTGATTATCGCGCTGGGTTTCATCGGCAACGCGACACAATCCAACTCCATCGCCTCGGCTATGAATTTAGCTTTTAATATTCCGCCGATGGCAGTCGGTATTGCGGTGGCCGTACTCGCCGGCCTGATTATCATCGGCGGCATCAACCGCATTGCCGGTATCGCGCAATTTGTCGTACCGTTTATGGCGGTGATTTACATCTTGTGTGCCGTGATTATTTTGTTCAAATTCTCCGACCACATTATTCCGATGTTCAGCCATATTTTTGTTGCCGCCTTTAATCCTGAAGCGGTATTGGGCGGTGCGGCCGGTATCGGTATGCGCGAGGCCGTCCGTTTCGGCGTGGCACGCGGCCTGTTTTCTAACGAAGCCGGTATGGGTTCGACCCCGCACGCTCATGCAACCGCCAACGTCAAACATCCCGTGGAACAAGGTATGGCCGCGTTTATCGGTATCTTTATCGATACGCTGATGGTCTGCACGGCAACTGCGCTGATTATCCTGCTGACCGACGCCAACCTCTCCGGCGAAACCGGCGCTGCGGTTACCCAACTGGCTTTTAACAAGGCCTTTCCGGGTTTCGGTTCTCAACTGCTCGCCGTCTGTCTGACCTTCTTCGCCTTTACCACCATCATCGGCTGGTACTACTTCGGCGAATCCAATATCCGCTTCCTGTTCCGCGGCAAACACTTGGGCATCTACCGCGCACTGGTTTTGGTGGCCATCGTATTGGGTACATTGGGCAAAGTGG
>NZ_JBQCWZ010000304.1:0-1562 GCF_051956895.1 Neisseria sp. P0021.S006 | reverse complement strand
CCAAGACACCAAACCCACGGCGGCAAAAATCAAAAGCAAGTTGCGGCCAAAGAACGTGGTCAGCAGAATCACGAAAAACATAAACGGAAACGCGTTCAAAATTTCCAAAAAGCGCATCATCAGCGAATCGAGCTTACCGCCGATAAAGCCGGCAATCGCACCATAAAGCGTACCGATGACAACAGCCACCAATGCGCCGGCCACACCGACCAGCAAGGAAATACGTCCGCCGGTTGCCGCACGCGACAACAAATCGCGGCCGAGCAAGTCCGTACCCAGATAGTGATGGGTAGAAAAGGACGGCGGAATCTGCATATTGTCCCAGTCGGTAAAGTCGTAGGTGTAGCGGACAATCCATGGCGCCACAATCACAAAAATGCTGATCAGCAACAGGATGATAATGCTGTACACCGCCGCTTTGTTTTGTTTAAAACGCCGCCATGCGTCACTCCACAGGCTTTTGCCGTGTACTTGGGCGTATTCTGCTGCCTCTGCGAGGGCCTGAGTCTGCTTCTTTTTAAATAACATAATGTTCTCTCTCGCTTTTTATTCTTTCTTCAGGCCGTCTGAACATTTCAGACGGCCTTTGCGCAAATGGGATTAATAACGGATTTTCGGGTCAATAATGGCATACAGAATATCGAGGATGGCGTTGAACAAAATGGTCATGATGCCGACCAAAATCGTCAAACCCAAAATCATGCCGTAGTCGCGGTTGAGCGCGCCGTTGACAAACAATTGTCCGACGCCGGGAATACCGAACACGTTTTCAATCACAATGGAGCCGGTAATGATGCCGACGAATGCCGGACCTAAGAAAGAAACAATCGGCAGCATGGCGGGACGCAGCGCATGGCGCAGGATGATGCGGCTCATGGGCAGGCCTTTGGCGCGTGCCGTGCGGATAAAGGGGCTGTTCAATACTTCGATCATCGCGCCGCGCGTAATCCGCGCGATACTGGACACATAACCGATGGACAAAGTAACGACAGGCAAAATCAAGTTCATCAGTGCGCCATCGTTCCAGCCGCCCGCAGGCAGCCATTGCAGTCTGACGGCAAACACCAGCACCAATACCGGCGCCATCACAAAACTGGGAACGACGATACCGGTCATCGCGCCGCTCATCAGCGAATAATCCAGCCAACTGTTTTGTTTTAAGGCGGCGATGATGCCGATAAACATACCGAAGATGGCGGCAATCAAAAAGGCGTAGAAGCCAAGTTCTGCCGATACCGGCAAAGATTGGGCAAGCAACTCATTAACGCTGAAATCTTTATATTTGAACGACGGCCCCAAATCTCCCTGTGCCAACTGCTTGAGGTAGTGGAAATATTGGAGGTACATCGGATCATTGAGGTGGTATTTGGCTTCGATGTTGGCCATGACCGTAGGCGGCAAATTGCGTTCACCTGTGAACGGGCTGCCCGGTGCAAGCCGCATCAGGAAAAAAGATACGGTAATCAACACCAGCATGGTCGGGATGGAAGCACATATCCGTTTGATGATGAATTTCAACATAATCAGGCTGTCCTGTCTGAACATACCGGACTCGTGAAAAC
>NZ_JBQCWZ010000303.1:0-1565 GCF_051956895.1 Neisseria sp. P0021.S006 | reverse complement strand
TTGGCAGTGAAGAAATAAAAAAATAAAGGCCGTCTGAACAATTCTTTAACTTTCAGACGGCCTTATTTAAACCATGTACCTATCCATGAAACCCTCCCTAAAAACCTCTCTGCTCAAGCTGATTTTAGTTGGCGCACTGTTCTACACCAGCTACGGCCTATCCAACCATTACGCGGCGTCGCTGGACTATGTGCCTGAAATCGCTTTTACATGGGAGAGCAATATTCCGTTTTGGGCATGGACGATTGTGCCTTATTGGTCGCTAAACCTGATGTATACCGCGGCATTTTTTCTTTGCCGTGATACACATGAACAAAACCGATATGTAGCGCACCTTGTAGCCGCCCAACTGATTGCAACTGTTTGCTTTGTACTGTTTCCGCTGCGTTTCGGGTGGCCTAAACCGCCTGCCGATGGGCTGTCAGGCTGGCTGTTTGATTCATTGGCTGCATTTGATTTGCCGTACAACCAAGCGCCATCTTTGCATATCGCGTTGGCGATTATCGTGGGTGCATTTTATTGGACGCGCTTTCCCAAAATCCGCCTGCCGCTTTTCTTATGGCAAAGCCTGATTGCCTTGTCGGTACTGACGACTTATCAACATCATTTTATTGACGTGCCGACCGGAGCATTGCTTGGCTGGCTGGTGTTGTGGGCTTTCCCGCGTCAGATGACTTCGCCGTTAAAACTGGGCTCGATTAATGTACACTCAAGAAAGATTGCGTTGCTGTATTTGCTTGGCGCGTATTTGATGGCTTTGCCTGCGCTGCTGGGTGGTGTGTGGCTGTGGTTGATATGGATTAGCGTGTCTTTGCTGATGGTGGCCTTTGCCTATTTGACTGGGAATGCAAACATATTCCAAAAACAGGCTAACGGTAAATTATCGGCGGCAGCGACGGTTTTACTATTGCCTTATCTGGTGGGCGTACGGCTAAACATGGCGTATTGGTTACGCGGTAAGGCGAAAACGGCACAAGTCCGCCATGATGTATGGATTGGCAGCGTTTTGGGTATTTCAAACCATCTGCCTGCTGTATTGGATGTATGCGCCGAATATCCCTGCTGTAGCTATCAGGGAGAATATCGCACTCTGCCTTTACTGGATATGGTAACGCCGTCTGAAAACGATTTGGTTCAGACGGCCTTGATATTGGAAACCTTGCGCCAAAAACACGGCAAAGTGCTGGTATGTTGCGCTTTAGGTTATGGAAGAAGTGCCGCAGTGGTGCTGACGTGGCTGCTGGTCTATGGTGGCTGCAAAGACTTGGCACAGGCAAAGGCCGAACTCAAGCAGGCTCGGCCACAAATGGTATTATCGCTGGCCACTGCCCAAGTAGTCGAAGCTGCTGCCAACTATTTAAAACAAGGATAATGATGGACAACGCAACCGACAGCCGTATTACTGCCCACCTGCTCTCTACCGCACATTATGTTGCCACCTGCAATGCCTTGCTGCTCGCCTTGTCGGCAAAATATGGCGGCGCATGGTTTGCGGTGCAACTTGTCTTGGCAGCAGTTTTGCTGTACTGCCATATCCGCATTCACTTCGACCGTCGCGTGTTCCA
>NZ_JBQCWZ010000302.1:0-1574 GCF_051956895.1 Neisseria sp. P0021.S006 | reverse complement strand
GCGCTGGACATTTTAGTATGTTAGCCGCCTTGGCGGGGTCCGGATGATAAGGAAAACGGCGAGATTTTCTTGCTCGGCAAGTTTAAGTGCTTCAGTTTCTCCGAGGACGAACAATCCGGTGGAAAGGCCGTCTGCAAGTGTGGCGTTTTCTGCTACTACGCTGATGGAAGCAAGGTTGTGGCTGATGGGTTGTTTGGTTTTAGGGTTGATGATATGGGAAAGGCGGCGGCCTGACTTATCGACATGGAAAATGCGGTAGTCGCCGGATGTGGCCAGTGATTTATTGTCCAATGGAATGGTGATTTGAGTGGCGCCGCCTTGAACGATATTGGGCTGCTCGATGCCGATACGCCAAGGATTGCCTTGTGCATTGTGGCCTTTGCCATGTAACTCGCCTCCGATTTCTACCAAATAATTGCCGATATTGAGTTTTTCAAGTTCGGCGGCGGTTTTATCCACGCCAAAACCTTTGGCGATGGAGGATAGGTCTAAATAGACTTCGGGATGGGTTTTGGCGAGTGTAGGCTGCTGACCATCTTGGGAAAGTTTGAGTTTGTCCGTACCGACCATTTCTGAAGCATGTTGGATTTCTTGTGCAGTCGGTTCGTGCGTGATTTCTTTTTGCGGGCCGAATCCCCAAAGGTTGACCAAAGGGCCGACGGTTACGTCCAGTGCGCCGTGCGTCAATTTGTTTAAACGCAAGGCTTCGCCGGTTACATAGGCAAAGTCTTGGGAAATGGGCATGGCCTGATTGACGGTGCGCAGCTGGTTGAATTGGCTGATTTCGGAATCGGTCTGGTAGGTAGACATTTGCCGGTTGACTTCTTTAAGCGCGTCATCAATGCGTTTTTGTATTTCGGCGGGGGAGGGGAGTTTGTCTTGACCATCTGAAAGGTATTTGACGGTATAGGTAGTGCCCATGGTCTCGCCTTGCAGGGTGATGGTTTGTTGTTTTTCAGGTTGGCAGGCAGAGAGCGTGAGTGCGGAAACGATGGCAACGGTGTAGCCGATTATCGGACGGTAAAACGAATTGGAAAGAAACGGCATAGGGGATTCGCGGATTATTTTTTGAAGCCTTTATTGTATCGTAAAAGAAAGGTTCAGGCCGTCTGAAAGTATGGTTTTCAGACGACCTGGCAATAAAAAAGGAAGAAACCGAAGTTTCTTCCTTTTTGTTTGTTAGCCGCCGAAATCGTCCAAGAGGATGTTTTCGTCTTCCACGCCCAAATCTTTGAGCATTTTGATCACGGACTGGTTCATGATCGGAGGGCCACACATATAGAATTCGCAGTCTTCCGGTGCTTCATGGTTTTTCAGGTGGTTTTCGTAAACTACGTTGTGAATGAAGCCTGTGTAACCATCCCAGTTGTCTTCAGGCAATGGGTCGGACAGGGCAACGTGCCATGTGAAGTTCGGGAATTCTGCTGCGAGTTGGTCGAAGTCTTCGACATAGAACATCTCGCGTTTAGAACGTGCACCATACCAGAAGGTAATCTTACGTTTGGAGTTCAAACGTTTCAGCTGGTCGAAAATGTGGGAACGCATCGGAGCCATACCCGCACCACCGCCGATAA
>NZ_JBQCWZ010000301.1:0-1579 GCF_051956895.1 Neisseria sp. P0021.S006 | reverse complement strand
CAACCGCAATCAGGCGTTGCAACACGCAAAAGGCAAAACCGATTACGTTTTGATTTTTGATGCGGACGACCGCTTTGAAGGCAAATTGGAATTGCCCGAGCTGACTGCCGATCGTTACCGCCTCCGCCTGAGACATGCCATGGGCAGAGTGGTTTATTACCGTCCGCTGTTGTTGCGCAATGACGGAACATTCTACTGGCGCGGCGTGTTGCATGAGTTTATCGAGACCGACAAACAAGATACCAGCGAAGCCACGCTTCATGGCGACTATACGGTTCTCAGCGGCCGTTTCGGCGCACGCAGCAATATGGCGAATAAATACCTGCTTGATGCGGTTTCTTTGGAAAAAGCGTTTTACAGCCCTGAAGATGAAGACCTGAAACCGCGTTACGCCTTTTATGCGGCACGTTCTTATTGGGATTCTGATATGCCCGAGCGTGCGAGCGAATGGTTTAAAAAACGCATCGAGTTGGGCGGTTGGATCGAGGAAGTGACGGTTTCTTACCAACAGCTGGGCGAGTGCTACAAATTAATGGGCAAACGCGATGAAGCTTTGGCGACTTGGTTGGCAGGCTACGATTACAACCCGCGCCGTGCCGAGTGTCTCTACCTTGCGCAAACCATGCTGCGCCAGGAAGGAAAATACCGCATTTCCCATGCGATCGGCTTGATGGCGAAGCGCATTCCGTTCCCGAAAGACGATATTCTTTTTGTCCAAAGCAATGTTTATCAGTTGGACATCGACTATGAATTGTCGGTTACCGCCTATGCCGCCGGCGATTTGCGCCAAGGCTATGAATCTTGCCGCCACTTGCTCTTGCTTAATGTACGCGAGGCATTGACCACGGTGACCATGCAAAATATGTGGCTCTACCGCGAACACGCGCAAACCGAAACGCGCGAAGTGTTGGAGCAGCTGGTGGCCGTAATGCAGCCTTATGCCGCGCAAGGCGGACGTTTGGCAGAAGTGACCGAATATTTTGCCGATATTTTGAAAAACCGTTAATTAGCACTTTGACCCAGCCATAAGGCCGTCTGAAAGGAAATTTTTTGAGCAAGCGCAATCTGTTTTCCGTCGATAAATCTTTGGAGCAGCCCGAACGCGTCCTCTTGGTCGGCGTAATGCTGACGGCGGACTATTCTGGCGCAAATGAAACGCGCGAGCGCGGCTTTCAGACGGCCTTGACCGAAGCGGCAGAATTGGTGAGCGCGGCCGGAGGCGATTTGGTTTCTATCGAAACTTCACGCCGCGACAAACCGCATCCGGCTTTGTTTGTCGGTACGGGTAAGGCGGAAGAATTGGCGGCAGTGGTCAAGCAGCATGATGTCGGGCTGGTCGTGTTTAACCACGAACTCACGCCGACACAAGAGCGTAATCTGGAGAAAGAGCTTCAATGCCGCGTCCTCGACAGAGTGGGTTTGATTTTGGCGATTTTTGCCAAACGCGCCCAATCGCAGGAAGGTAAGTTGCAGGTGGAGCTGGCTCAGTTGAACCATTTGAGCGGACGGCTGGTACGCGGTTATGGACACCTGCAAAGTCAGAAGGGCGGTATCGGCTTGAAAGGGCCGGGCGAAACCC
>NZ_JBQCWZ010000300.1:0-1579 GCF_051956895.1 Neisseria sp. P0021.S006 | reverse complement strand
GTCCAAGAGATCGAGCGTGTACTGGTAGTTGTTGTCCATCATGTAAAGACCATCATGATTCATGGTATCGGAACATGCGCCTTGATGAAAAACGGCTTCGATATCGTCGTAAGGCAGAAGATGGCCGCGCACTTGGCGGATAAATTCGTGTTTATCGAGATAATGGGCAATTTCACACTCGGCAAGGTTTTTAAATTTTTCGCCTTTGCTCAAATTATCGACGGCAACAATGTCGGTAATACCGCGCTGGTTAAGTGCTTTAACGATGTTGCTGCCGATAAAGCCGGCCGCGCCTGTTACGATAATGGTCATAATGAGTTTCCTTTATTTTGATTTTTCAGACGGCCTTGAAGTAATCATGCCGTCTGAAAATAAAAACTTGTCTGTCTGGATTATTTTCCAACTCTATTTTCAGACGGCCTTTAGATTTTAAGGCCGTCTGAAACAGCAATTATTGCTCTTCCAATGCCTTGGTCAATTCGGCAAACGAGCAAACCGCCGTACCAAGTTTTGCCACGACAACGCCCGCTGCCGTATTAGCAAGGTGCATCGCTTCAGGCAGGTATAACCAGCGGCCAAACCCAAACCCACTCCGGCAATAACAGTATCGCCTGCACCCGATACATCATAGACTTCTTGGGCCCGTGTAGGCTGATAAATCGGCTCACCCTCATTGAACAGGGTCATACCCTCTTCACTTCGGGTCAGCAAAATCGCGGTCAAATCAAGATGACGGCGCAGGTTTTGGGCTTTTTCAGTCAAATCATTTTCGTTTTTCCAGCTGCCCACCACTTCTTTCAATTCTGCACGATTCGGCGTAATCAGCGTAGCGCCGGCATATTTCTCGTAATCATCGCCTTTCGGGTCGATTAAAACGGGTTTACCGGCCTGCTTCGCCCAATCGATCATATCGGAAATATGCGACAAACCGCCCTTGCCGTAGTCTGAAAAAATAATGGCATCGTATTCAGGCAACACTTCTCGATATTGATGTTTGATTTGTTCCAACACCTCACGATGAGGCAATTCTTCAAAGTCAAGTCGGATAAGCTGCTGGTTGCGGGCAACGACACGCAATTTGACAGTAGTCGCAATTTGCTTATCGCGCATCAGATAGGAAGAAACGCCGTCTTGCATCATCAATGCGTCCAACGCATCTGCAGCTTCATCATCGCCGGTCACGGACAACAGCCCTACTTTACCGCCCAATGAGGCGATATTGCGCGCAACGTTCGCCGCCCCACCCGCTCGTTGGTCGATACGGGCGATTTTCGCCACCGGCACTGGGGCTTCAGGAGAAATACGGGACACATCGCCAAACCAATAGCGGTCGAGCATCACATCGCCGACGACAAGGACTTTGGCTTGTGCAAAACGTGATTTTAGGGTTTCTTGTTGGAACTTGGTTACCATACTGGCTCCATTAAAATCTCTGTGTAAGGCTTGTTATCAGTTTATTGATCTAACAGCCTAAAAATATCTTGAGGCTCATATACCTGCATATGGTTTTTCGAGTACGACGCCTGTTCATGAGATGACAACAACGCTGCTTTCAGCATGGCTTGCGCCAATTTTTCGA
>NZ_JBQCWZ010000299.1:0-1590 GCF_051956895.1 Neisseria sp. P0021.S006 | reverse complement strand
GAACTGGTTCGCCGCCATGAAAACAAATTTGCTGCAAACAGCGCATATTTCGACCGCACCATCTCCCGCAGCAAACCTTATATGTACCATATTGCCAATGAAGTTAAAAAACGCAATATGCCTGCTGAAATCGCTTTGCTGCCTTTCATTGAAAGCGCATTTGTAACCAAAGCCAAATCACACGTCGGCGCATCCGGCCTGTGGCAATTTATGCCGGCTACCGGCCGCCACTTCGGCTTGGAAAAAACGCCTTTGTATGACGGCCGCCACGACGTTTACGCTGCTACCGATGCCGCATTAAACTACCTGCAATACCTGCACAGTATGTTCGGCGACTGGTCTTTGGCCCTTGCCGCTTACAACTGGGGCGAAGGTAACGTCGGCCGTGCCGTAAACCGTGCCCGTGCGCAAGGTTTGGAACCAACATACGAAAACCTGCGTATGCCGAACGAAACACGCAACTACGTTCCCAAACTTTTGGCCGTCCGCAATATCGTCGCCAATCCGCAAACTTTCGGCATGAATATCAGCGAAATCAGCAATCAGCCGTATTTCAAATCTGTCAGCATCGACAAACCTATCGATAACAGCACAATCGCTCGCTTTGCAAACATCAGCGAAAGCGAACTGTTGGCACTCAACCCAGGTTTCAATGCCCCGGTATTTATCCCTAAAAATAATCGTCGTCTGTTATTACCGGTTTCTGCGGTTTCCGCATTTGAGAAGAACTACCGCAATGCCAATCCAGATACCCTGATGTCTTGGGATATTTATACTTCTTTGGGCAACAAAAAACTTAATGCCATCGCCAACGATACCGGCATGAGCGTAGCCGAACTCAAGCGCCTCAATGGCCTGAGCGGTAGCGCCATTTCTGAAGGCCGCAGCATTTTAGTGGCTAAAAACTCAGCTATCCAAAGCCAAGACATTATTAACTTTATTGACAAAGACAATACGCCGGATACTTACCAATCCAATATGCCGGCCATGTCTCCGATTATTGCTTCCAACGTAGCAGAACCGGTTAAAGTCGCTCAAACTACCGTGACCAATATTGTTGCACCTGTTGTTCCTCAGTCCACTAAACCGGTTGACTTTATTGCACACAGCAAAACTGAAAACGTTACTTCCGTAGCGATAACAGAAACCAAAGAGCAGCCTCAAGTTGCAAGTATAGAAATGACCGCCCCAGTTGTAGCCATGGTCCATACTGCTATTGAGCCTGCTACCACAAATGTTGCAGAAGCACCCAAAGCGGCTATCCCTGCCGACTTGACTGCACCGACTGTTGCCGCAAACGATGTAGCCCCTTCTCCAGCAGTTGAATCTGTTGCTGCTGCGCCGGTTCAAGAAGAGCATGATGACCTGATGGCTTTGGTACAAAGCCGACCTGCAGAGGAACCTGCAGCGACTGTTGCTGAAGCGACTCCTGAAACCAAACAAGTTCAAACTGTTGTCACCGCTGAAAACGCTCGTACAGAACGTATCGCAGCCAATACCGCTAAACAACAACAACGCATCAATGCGCGTCTTGCCCGTGTAAATGGCCAACAAAACACACAAACTGCAGCACTTGCAGCAGGTATACAC
>NZ_JBQCWZ010000298.1:0-1593 GCF_051956895.1 Neisseria sp. P0021.S006 | reverse complement strand
CGAACAACGCCCTGTCGCCCAACAACGCATTGAACAGCGCACCCGCTTCGACCTCGAAATGCTCTACGAAATGGGCTTCTGCAAAGGCATCGAAAACTACTCCCGCCACTTCTAAGGAAAAAAAGAAGGCGAACCGCCGCCCACGCTGATGGACTACCTGCCCGACAACGCTATCATGTTCATCGACGAAAGCCACGTTACCGTCACCCAAATCGGCGGCATGTACAAAGGCGACGCATCGCGCAAGCAAAACCTCGTGGACTACGGCTTCCGCCTGCCTTCCGCCCGAGACAACCGACCGCTCAAGTTCCACGAATTTGAAAAAGTCATGCCGCAAACCATTTTCGTTTCCGCCACCCCCGCCAAATACGAAGAAGAACACGCCGGACAAGTAGTCGAACAAGTCGTCCGCCCCACCGGGCTGGTCGATCCCCAAATCATCATCCGCCCCGTCGCCACCCAAGTTGATGACTTAATGAGCGAAATCAACGACCGCATCCAAAAAGGCGAACGCGTGCTCGTTACCACCCTCACCAAACGCATGGCGGAACAACTCACCGACTATTACAGCGAACTCGGCATCAAAGTGCGCTACCTGCACAGCGACATTGATACCGTAGAGCGTGTTGAAATTATTAGAGATTTGCGGCTCGGATTGTTTGACGTACTCGTCGGCATCAACCTCTTGCGCGAAGGCTTGGACATCCCCGAAGTCTCCCTCGTCGCTATCCTCGACGCTGACAAAGAAGGCTTCCTGCGCTCCCACCGCAGCCTGATTCAAACCATAGGCCGAGCCGCGCGCAACGTGAACGGTGTCGCCATCCTGTACGCCGACAAAATTACCGATTCCATGAAAGCCGCCATCGATGAAACCGAACGCCGCCGCGAAAAACAGATTAAATTCAACGAAGAACACGACATCGTGCCGCAGCAGATTAAAAAACAGGTCAAAGACATCATCGATGGCGTGTACCACGAAGAAGACAGCGGCAAAGGCCGTCTGAAAGGCAAAAACAAAGTCAAAGTCGGCGAGATTCACAATGAAGAAGACGCGATTAAAGAAATCGCCAAACTGGAAAAAGCCATGCAGCAGGCAGCTAGGGATTTGCAGTTTGAAGAAGCGGCTGTGTTGCGGGATAGGATTCGGGGGATTAAAGAGAATTTGTTGTTTTAACTGTGCTATACTTTCAAAAATGTTATTTCTCACAATAAATACCTTATTTATGGATGATAAACAAAATGCATGGTTATAATGATTATCCACCACATTTGTTTTATAAAGGGACAGTAAAAATATCTGTTATTTTGGAGCAAGCGCAAAGAGATACAAATGGTATAAATAAACTTAATAAAGTTCACGAGTTATTTGGAACGCCCGCTGTTGGGCTTGTTGCTAGGATTCGTAGATACATAAATGGGGAAGCTTTAAAAATGCCAGAAGCAATAAATAATGAAAAATATCCATTTAAAGCAATTAAATATGCTCACTGTACCGATTGGGATAAATTCAATGAAGAAAATGGTTCTATTAATGATTTAGCTCATTTACGTGCTTATTTTTGGGATTGCAACCCATATGGTGAGGAACTAATG
>NZ_JBQCWZ010000297.1:0-1601 GCF_051956895.1 Neisseria sp. P0021.S006 | reverse complement strand
AAGCCGTATTGCGCGGCATGATGAAACAGCGTGCCGGCCGCATCATCAACATCACTTCTGTTGTCGGCGTGATGGGCAATGCCGGTCAAACCAACTATGCGGCGGCAAAAGCGGGCTTGATCGGTTTTTCCAAATCCATGGCGCGCGAAGTCGGCAGCCGCGGCATTACCGTCAACTGCGTCGCCCCCGGCTTTATCAACACCGATATGACCCGCGCTCTGCCGGAAGAAACCCGCAAAACCTTTGAAGCGCAAACTTCTTTGGGCAAATTCGGTGAAGCGCAAGATATTGCCGATGCAGTCTTGTTCTTGGCTTCTGATCAGGCAAAATACATTACCGGTCAGACACTTCATGTCAACGGCGGCATGTTGATGCCTTAAACCGTTTGTTTATTTAAAGGCCGTCTGAATATTTCAGACGGCCCTTTTTGTCAATCAAAACACTATTTTACATTCTATCTTGATATAATCTTAATAATCCGTTAGATAACGCTCGAAACAGTAAATCCAAATAAGCATGATACGGGAAATTAAATCGCAGGAATAAATTGAGTTCTGTGCGTTTTTATTTGGGTTTGCTGTCGGTTTTCGACGTGTTTCAGACGGCCTCTATATAACAATATTTACTTTTAATGAAAGGCCGCCCACTCTATGCACGAATTTTCCCTTGCTCCCATTGTCATTGTTCTGTTGGTTGCCGTTATTACGGTTATCTGCTGCCGCAAATTCAACATTCCTTCCATGCTCGGTTATCTTTTGGTCGGTTTTATTGCCGGTCCGGGTATGTTCAGACTGATTCCGCAAAGCCACGCTACCGACTATTTGGGCGAAATCGGTATTGTGTTTCTGATGTTCAGCATCGGCCTCGAATTCTCCCTGCCTAAACTCAAAGCCATGCGCCGCCTCGTGTTCGGTTTGGGCGGCTTGCAAGTCATCGTTACCATGCTCTCGATTATGGGCATTTTGATGGCGATGGGCACACCGTTCAACTGGGCGTTTGCCACTGCCGGTGCACTGACCATGTCGTCCACCGCCATCGTCAGCCGCATTTTGTCGGAGAAAACCGAGCTGGGTCAGCCGCATGGTCAAATGGCCATGGGTGTTTTGCTGATGCAGGATATTGCCGTTGTACCGCTGATGATTCTGATTCCGGCGCTTGCAGGCGGCAGCGAAGGCAACTTGTGGGTAGAGCTGGGCTTGGCCGGTTTGAAAATGTTGCTGACCTTGGGCATTTTGTTCGTTATCGGCAGCCGTGTGATGTCGCGCTGGTTCAGACTGGTTGCCAAACGCAAATCGTCCGAACTCTTCATGATCAACGTTTTGCTGGTTACTTTGGGCGTAGCCTATCTGACAGAGCTTGAAGGCCTTTCTATGGCATTGGGCGCATTCGTTGCCGGTATGCTGCTTTCCGAAACCGAATACCGCATTCAGGTGGAAGATGATATCCGTCCATTCCGCGATATCCTGCTGGGCTTCTTCTTCATTACCGTCGGTATGAAGCTGGATATTCAGGCGCTGATAGGTAACTGGCAGCAAATCCTGATTTTGTTGGCAATCCTGTTGATTTTGAAAGCACTGGTCGTCTTCATCATCGCTTTGCGC
>NZ_JBQCWZ010000296.1:0-1601 GCF_051956895.1 Neisseria sp. P0021.S006 | reverse complement strand
ACATTCTTCACCACGCTTTCGGTTCGCATTAAAAAATGCGGCATGGCATTTGTTGATTAGTCTGATTTTGGCAGGATTGGCCGCTTTGTTAGTATTTGGAGTTTGGTATCCTTATCCGTATGCCGAGCTGACAGGCGGATTGGCTTTATATAAACTGGTCATTTCAGTAGATATTGTTTGCGGCCCGTTGCTGACTTTGATTCTTGCCAGTCCGAGCAAAAAACTTAAAGAGAGTATTGTTGATTTTTCCTTAATCGGCATGATTCAGCTGGCTGCTTTAATTTATGGTTTGTGCAACGTATCTTTGGCGCGTCCAGTGGTTTCCGCATTCGAAACCGATAGGATAAATGTGGTAACTGCTGCAGAAATTGATGTAAATGATTTGAGCCATGCTCCGAAGGATTTGCAGGATTTATCTTGGTTTGGCGTACGCCGTGTTGGGTTGCGTGAAGCGATGAGCCCGGACGAAGCTAACCAAGGTCTTGATTTGTCTTTGAAAGGTGTTGAACCAAGTATGAGGCCTTCTTGGTGGTTGCCAGATTCGCAGCAGGAACGTGAGAAAATTCGTAAAGCAATGAAACCGTTGTCTGTCTTGGCAAAAGCCCGTGGCATGAATGAGGAGTCAATTTTGGAACAGGCTTCGCTGAGAAATGATGGGAAAGAGTTGTATTTCTTGCCATTTACCAGTGCGCGAAGTAAAGAATGGGTTGTGATATTGAATGAGCAGGCAGATTTTTTGGGTTATGCGCCGATTGATGGTTTTATCAAGTAAGAAAAGGTCGTCTGAAAGCTGGTAAGTGCTGGTATAGGCTGTTTTTAAAAGAAAATATGCTGTTAGACTTTGCCTTTCTTTCTTCAAACTGATAAACTGTTTGCCATTATTGTTGACCGAGGCATAAATTTTTCATGAAAGACGCAGAGCAGAGTAGTTGTTATACCGCTTCTTTCCCTTTATTTATGCCCGAACTTTGGCAGTCTGTCCGTTTTAAGCGGAACGGCTGCCTTTTTGTATTTTAAAGGAACACAATCATTATGGATTTCAGTTGGTTGGCAGAGCCGCATACTTGGATAGGCTTTGCCACGCTTCTGGTTTTGGAAGTTGTTTTAGGTATTGATAACCTTGTTTTCGTAGCAATTTTGGCAAACAAGGTCAAACCGTCGCAACGGGATAGGGCGCGGATAACGGGCTTGGGTTTGGCTGTCGTTATTCGGATTTTCATGTTGGGCTTCATGGCGCACATCATGACGCTGACTCGACCTTTGTTTGAGTTGGGCGGCTTGGAGATTTCCGGCAAAGACATGATTATGTTTGCCGGCGGTATTTTCCTGCTTTATAAAGCGACTACTGAGCTGCACGAACGCCTTGAGGGCCACAATCAATTTGCGGTTGCTGAAGGACAGAAGAAGCATTCTTCTTTTTGGGGCGTTGTGGCGCAAATCTTGATTTTGGATGCAGTTTTCTCTATCGATTCTGTTATTACGGCAGTGGCGATGGTGGATCATATTGTGGTGGCAATGGGTGCGGTTGTTGTGGCGATGACGGTGATGATTTCTGCCAGCAAACCGTTGACTGCCTTTGTGGACAAGCATCCAACCGTTGT
>NZ_JBQCWZ010000295.1:0-1604 GCF_051956895.1 Neisseria sp. P0021.S006 | reverse complement strand
CTTCGAGGAAGTAGCCGCCGCCTTCAGGTGCAAAGAACAACACAGAACAGAAGACAATCAGGAATACAACGACGCCCAAGATGTCTTTAACGGTGTAGTAAGGATGGAATGGGATACCATCGCGTGGGATACCGTTTTCGTCTTTGTTTTTCTTGATTTCAACGCCGTCAGGGTTGTTAGAACCCACTTCGTGCAGGGCGATGATGTGAGCCACAACCAAGCCGAGCAATACCAAAGGTACAGCGATAACGTGCAGGGCGAAGAAGCGGTTCAGAGTAACGTCGGAAACGTTGAAGTCACCGCGGATCCAAGTGGACAAATCAGGACCGATAACAGGGATGGCGGAGAACAGGTTAATAATGACCTGCGCACCCCAGAAGGACATTTGACCCCAAGGCAACAGGTAACCCATAAAGGCTTCTGCCATCAATGCCAAGAAAATCAGGGAACCGAAAATCCACACCAATTCGCGGGGTTTTTTGTACGAACCGTAAATCAAACCGCGGAACATGTGCAGATAAACGACGATGAAGAAGAAAGATGCGCCTGTGGAGTGCATATAGCGGATAATCCAACCGCCGGACACGTCGCGCATGATGTACTCTACTGCGGTAAAGGCAGCAGGCAGATGGTAGGCGTTAAGGTTGCCGTCCGGTTTGTAGTTCATGGTCAGGAAAATACCGCTGACGATTTGAATCACAAGGACAAGCAGGGCCAAAGAGCCGAAGTAATACCAGAAGTTGAAGTTCTTCGGCGCATAGTATTGAGCCAAATGCTCATTCCACATTTTAGACAGAGGGAAGCGAGCGTCCATCCAGCCTAACAACGCTTTTGCTTTGCTATTGGTTTGGTTTGCCATAATTATCGTTCCTTATTTTTAGTCTTCGCCCACCAAAACAGTTGTATCGCTCAGATATTTGTAAGGCGGTACAACCAAGTTGGTCGGTGCAGGAACACCTTTGTATACTCGGCCTGCAATGTCGAATTTCGAACCGTGGCAAGGGCAGAAGAAACCGCCTTTCCAGTCTGCGCCCAAGTCGGCGGGAGCAATGTCGGGACGGTAAGTCGGAGAGCAACCCAGGTGGGTACAGATACCGATAGCGACGAGGAGGTTCGGCTTGATCGAACGGTGCTCGTTTTTAGCGTATTCCGGTTGCTGATCCACTTCGGAATTAGGATCGACAACTGCGCCATCCAAACTTTTCAAGTCTTTGAGCTGTTGATCTGTGCGGTTGACCAGCCAAATCGGTTTACCCTGCCATTCGGCAGTCAGCATTTGGCCTGCTTCGATTTTGCTGACATCTACTTCGACAGCAGCACCGGCAGCCTTAGCTTTCTCCGATGGGAAGAAGCTGGCCACGAAGGGCGTAGCTACGCCCAGAGCCGCCACACCGCCCGCACCGCAAGTAGCCAGTGTCAGGAAACGGCGGCGGCCGTTGTTGATTTCTTGATTATCCATTATTCAGTCGTCCTAAATTTTTGGGAATACCGAGCCATTAAACAGCGTAATTCTACCTAGTTTGTTGTAATACTCAAAGCATTATTTAAAATAAGGTAAAGTTTTTATGATATTGCTCAATACTCAGGCAGGGTTGTTTTCATCA
>NZ_JBQCWZ010000294.1:0-1604 GCF_051956895.1 Neisseria sp. P0021.S006 | reverse complement strand
CTTCGAGGAAGTAGCCGCCGCCTTCAGGTGCAAAGAACAACACAGAACAGAAGACAATCAGGAATACAACGACGCCCAAGATGTCTTTAACGGTGTAGTAAGGATGGAATGGGATACCATCGCGTGGAATACCGTTTTCGTCTTTGTTTTTCTTGATTTCAACGCCATCAGGGTTGTTAGAACCCACTTCATGCAGGGCGATGATGTGAGCCACAACCAAGCCGAGCAATACCAAAGGTACAGCGATAACGTGCAGGGCGAAGAAGCGGTTTAAAGTAACGTCGGAAACGTTGAAGTCACCGCGGATCCAAGTGGACAAATCAGGACCGATAACAGGGATGGCGGAGAACAGGTTAATAATTACCTGCGCACCCCAGAAGGACATTTGACCCCAAGGCAACAGGTAACCCATAAAAGCTTCTGCCATCAATGCCAAGAAAATCAGGGAACCGAAAATCCACACCAATTCACGAGGTTTTTTGTACGAACCGTAAATCAGACCGCGGAACATGTGCAGATAAACGACGATGAAGAAGAAAGATGCGCCAGTGGAGTGCATGTAGCGGATAATCCAGCCGCCGGACACGTCGCGCATGATGTACTCTACTGCAGTAAAGGCAGCAGGCAGATGGTAGGCGTTAAGGTTGCCGTCCGGTTTGTAGTTCATGGTCAGGAAAATACCGCTGACGATTTGAATTACAAGGACGAGCAGAGCCAAAGAGCCGAAGTAATACCAGAAGTTGAAGTTCTTTGGCGCATAGTATTGAGCCAAATGCTCATTCCACATTTTAGACAGAGGGAAGCGAGCGTCCATCCAGCCTAACAATGCTTTTGCTTTGCTATTGGTTTGGTTTGCCATAATTATCGTTCCTTATTTTTAGTCTTCGCCCACCAAAACAGTCGTATCGCTCAGATATTTGTAAGGCGGTACAACCAAATTGGTCGGTGCAGGAACACCTTTGTATACGCGGCCTGCCATGTCGAATTTCGAACCGTGGCAAGGGCAGAAGAAACCGCCTTTCCAGTCTGCACCCAAATCCGCAGGGGCAACGTCGGGACGGTAAGTCGGAGAGCAACCCAGGTGGGTACAGATACCGATAGCGACGAGGAGGTTCGGCTTGATCGAACGGTGCTCGTTTTTAGCGTATTCCGGTTGCTGATCCACTTCGGAATTAGGGTCTGTAACTGCACCATCCAAACTTTTCAAGTCTTTGAGCTGTTGATCTGTGCGGTTGACCAGCCAAATCGGTTTACCCTGCCATTCGGCAGTCAGCATTTGGCCTGCTTCGATTTTGCTGACATCCACTTCGACAGCAGCACCGGCAGCCTTAGCTTTCTCCGATGGGAAGAAGCTGGCCACGAAAGGCGTAGCTACGCCTAGAGCCGCCACACCGCCTGCACCGCAAGTAGCCAGTGTCAGAAAACGGCGGCGACCGTTGTTGATTTCTTGATTATCCATTATTCAGTCGTCCTAAAATTTTGGGAATACCGAGCCATTAAACAGCGTAATTCTACCTAGTTTGTTGTAATACTCAAAGCATTATTTAAAATAAGGTAAAGTTTTTATGATATTGCTCAATACTCAGGCAGGGTTGTTTTCATCA
>NZ_JBQCWZ010000293.1:0-1608 GCF_051956895.1 Neisseria sp. P0021.S006 | reverse complement strand
CTAAAAAAACCGGCGATGAGGCGCGCCGTCTTTCCGACTTGAGCGAAGACATCGGCATCCGCTTCCAATATCCCAATTCCAACCGCGTCTATATCCCGGGCAGCCGCGCCGACATCCGCGTGCCTTTGCGCGAAATCCGTCAGGACGATACCTACACGGCACAAGGTACGGAAGCCAATCCGCCAATTCCAGTGTACGACACCAGCGGCTCATACGGCGACCCGGCGGCACACATCGACTTAAAACAGGGTTTGCCACACGTCCGCACCGCATGGCTGGATGAACGCGACGATACCGAAATCCTGCCCAAGCTTTCCAGCGAATATGGCACCGAACGCGCACACGATCCGAAAACCGCCCATCTGCGCTTCAACCAAATCACCCGTCCGCGCCGCGCCAAAGCAGGCCGCAATGTAACCCAGCTCCACTACGCCCGCCAAGGCATCATTACGCCGGAAATGGAGTTTGTCGCCATACGCGAACGCATGAAGCTGGACGAACTTTTCAGACGGCCTGAATACGCCAAGCTCTTGAAACAACACGCAGGGCAAAGTTTCGGCGCGAATATCCCAACCCATCCCGACCAAATCACGCCCGAATTCGTGCGCCAAGAAATCGCCGCCGGACGTGCGATTATCCCTGCCAACATCAACCACCCCGAACTCGAACCGATGATTATCGGCCGCAACTTCCGCGTCAAAATCAACGGCAACTTGGGCAACTCCGCCGTAACCTCCAGCCTGACCGAAGAAGTCGAAAAAATGGTATGGTCGCTGCGTTGGGGCGCGGACACGATTATGGACTTATCCACAGGCGCGCACATCCACGAAACGCGCGAATGGATTATCCGCAACGCGCCCGTCCCCATCGGCACGGTGCCGATTTACCAAGCTTTGGAAAAAACCGGCGGCATTGCCGAAGACCTGACTTGGGATTTGGTGCGCGATACCTTAATCGAGCAGGCAGAACAAGGCGTGGACTATTTCACCCTGCACGCAGGTGTATTGCTGCGTTATGTACCGATGACGGCCGACCGCCTGACCGGCATCGTATCACGCGGCGGCTCCATCATGGCGAAATGGTGTCTCGCCCATCATCAGGAAAACTTCCTCTACACACATTTCGACGAAATCTGCGAAATCATGAAAGCCTACGACGTATCGTTCAGCCTCGGCGACGGCCTTCGTCCCGGCTGCATTGCCGATGCCAACGACGAATCCCAATTTGCCGAGCTGCACACCTTGGGCGAATTGACCGCCAAAGCATGGGAACACGACGTACAGGTTATGATCGAAGGCCCCGGCCATGTACCGCTGCAACGCGTGAAAGAAAACATGACCGAAGAGCTGCAACATTGCTTTGAAGCACCTTTCTACACCCTCGGCCCGCTCGTTACCGACATCGCCCCCGGCTACGACCACATCACCTCGGGCATAGGCGCGACCAACATCGGCTGGTACGGCACAGCCATGCTCTGCTACGTTACCCCGAAAGAGCATCTCGGCCTGCCCGACAAAGAAGACGTGCGCACCGGCATCATCACCTACAAACTCGCCGCCCATGCCGCCGACCTCGACAAAGGCTGGCCAGGCGCACAGTTGCGCGACA
>NZ_JBQCWZ010000292.1:0-1610 GCF_051956895.1 Neisseria sp. P0021.S006 | reverse complement strand
GTATACAAGAATCATGGAAATCAGCCCTTGGACGCTGCGTTCGGTAAAACTGGAAAAAGAACACAAACGGCTGCAAGAGAGCCTGACCAGTTTGGGCAACGGCTATATGGGCATGCGCGGCAACTTTGAAGAAACCTACTCCGCCGACAGCCACTTGGGTACCTACATCGCGGGCGTGTGGTTCCCCGACAAAACCCGCGTCGGCTGGTGGAAAAACGGCTATCCCAAATATTTCGGCAAAGCCATCAACGCGCTCAATTTCAGCAAAGTCAAAATCTTTGTCGATGGTCAAGAAGTGGATTTGGCGAAAAACGACATTACCAACTTCTCCGTCGAACTCGATATGCAGCACGGCGTGTTGCGCCGCTCGTTCACCGTATTCGGCGTGTGTTTCGATGTGTGCAAATTCCTGTCCGTCGCGCAAAAAGAGCTGGCGGTCATCCGCTGGGAAGCCGTATCCGTTGACGGCAAAACCCACCAAGTCCGCATCGATTCCATCATCGATGCCGACGTGAAAAACGAAGACTCCAACTACGAAGAAAAATTCTGGCAAGTATTGGACAAAGGCGTTTCAGACGACCGCTCCTACATTGCCACCCAAACCGTCGCCAATCCCTTCGGCGTGGAACAATTCATCGTCAACGCCGAGCAAACCTTCGCCGGCAGCTTCAAAGCCCTCGGCGGCAGTCAAACCGACTGGCAGGTCTCCAATTCTTTTGAAGCCGAAGTCGGCGGTACGCCCGAAACCTTTGAAAAACGCGTGATTATTACCACCAGCCGCGATTATCAGGGCTTGGAAGCGGTGAAAGCCGCTGGCCGCGCCTTGTCGGAAAAAGTCGCAGGCGTTGCGTTTGAAACTTTGCTGGACGCGCACAAAGCAGGCTGGCTGCACCGCTGGGAAATCGCCGACGTGGTCATCGAAGGCAGCGACGAAGCGCAGCAGGGCATCCGCTTCAACCTGTTCCAACTGTTCTCCACCTACTACGGCGAAGACACGCGCCTGAACATCGGCCCGAAAGGCTTTACCGGCGAAAAATACGGCGGCGCGACCTATTGGGACACCGAAGCATACGCCGTACCGCTCTACCTCGCACTGGCGGAACCCGAAGTTACCCGCAACCTGCTGCAATACCGCCGCAACCAACTGCCGCAGGCGCAGCACAACGCGCGCGAACAAGGCTTGGCGGGCGCGCTCTATCCGATGGTAACGTTTACGGGCATCGAGTGCCACAACGAATGGGAAATCACCTTCGAGGAA
This sequence comes from Neisseria sp. P0021.S006, assembly GCF_051956895.1. Lineage (NCBI taxonomy): Bacteria > Pseudomonadati > Pseudomonadota > Betaproteobacteria > Neisseriales > Neisseriaceae > Neisseria > Neisseria sp. P0021.S006. The sequence goes on along the minus strand of NZ_JBQCWZ010000292.1, from coordinate 352 downwards.
ATCCACCGCAACGGCGCAATTCCTTACGCCATCTACAACTACACCAACTACACCGGCAATGAAAGCTATCTTGCCAAAGAAGGCTTGGAAGTCTTGGTCGAAGTGTCCCGCTTCTGGGCGGACCGCGTCCACTTCTCCAAACGCAACGGCAAATACATGATTCACGGCGTAACCGGCCCGAACGAATACGAAAACAACATCAACAACAACTGGTACACCAACACCCTCGCCGCATGGGTATTGGACTACACCCGCGAAGCCTTGGCGAAATACCCGCGTCCGGATTTGAACGTGAGTGCCGCCGAGTTGGAAAAATGGGCGGACATCAGCGCCAATATGTACCGTCCTCATG
>NZ_JBQCWZ010000291.1:0-1613 GCF_051956895.1 Neisseria sp. P0021.S006 | reverse complement strand
ATTTATCGCCAAAACCCTGTATCCGCAGCAGTTTGCCGACATAGACCCAAACAAGACCTATCTGGACTTCTACCGCAAATACCTGCCCGTCGTGCCGGACGGTACGTTTTACATCCGATTGAAATAGTGGCTGCAAAAATCATAGGCTCAGGCCGCCTGAAGATTCAGACGGCCTGAACATGCTATGCCGATAAAGATTTAATGAGTATAATTACTGTTCTTTCAACAAAATTACTGGGTACGTATGAACGGACAAAACCAAATCGACCAGCCTCAGGCTCCGGTCGTCAGCATCAAAGAATGGTTGCTAACAAACTTGATTTTGATGATTCCGCTAGTCAATATAGTTATGACGCTTGTATGGGCATTCGGCTCAAACACCAATCCGAATAAAGCCAATTATTTCAAGGCTGCCTTGATTCTGTTTGTCATCTATCTGGTACTGGCTGTAGCTGTAGTCATTTTTGGCAGTGCAGCTGCAAATCAATATCAATAAGTAAGCATACATTTAGGCCGTCTGAAACCTAAAAGGATTCAGATGGCCTTTTACATGGATTACCGAAGGCTCAACCACCTATCCAATTCCAAACCGCATCGCTCCATTTGCCGATACGGTAGAGAAACAAAGAATAGCTCTCCTGCATCAGAAACTTGGCTTTCTTGCTGCGCTCGTCAAAGCGCGTGGTCGGTGTGGCAGAGAACTGCGCGTCTGACAAGCCCAAATCGGCGGCCATTTCTTCGGCGCGAGCCAAATGATACGGGTCGCTGACAACGATAATGCTGCCGACTCCGTTGGCGTGCATGATGGGGACGACATTGCGCAGGTTTTCGTAAGTGTTGCGCGACGTGTTTTCAAACAGGATATTGTGCGCCGGTATGCCCTGCTTGAGTGCGTATCGGCGCCCCACTTCGGCTTCGGTCATAAATCCTTTTTTGGGCGTACCGCCGGTGAAAATGATTTTGCCGACCCGATGGCTTTGGTAGAGCGTGATGGCATGGTTGATGCGCTCCCGGAATACCGGCGACGGGCGTTTGTCCCACGCCGCCGCACCCAACACCACCGCCGCATCGGCATGAGCGTCCTTCGGCAAGGTTTGCAAACCTGTCCGGTAAATCTGCCATGTGCCACTCAAAAAAATACCGCACACCAACAAAACGCTCAAAGCAAGGCCGCGAAATAGGTAGTATCGCAAGCCATTGCGGCTTTTAAGCAGGGAAATCATCTTCAGACGGCCTTATCCAACCCCGTCAGCCGAGTAGGGCGGCAATGTTTTCCAACGGACGGCCGATGGCTGCGCGCGTAGGCGTTACCAAAACGGGACGCTCAAGCAGGGCAGGGTGTTCGGCGATTGCCTGAAGCAGGGCGGCATTGTCCAAATCGGGATTGTCCAAACCCAATTCTTTGTACAAATCGTCTTTCGTGCGCATCATGCCGCGCACCGACTCGATGCCGAGTTTGGCAAACATATCCTGCAAAGTCGCCAAATCGGGCGCGGTATCCAGATATTTGACTACGTCGGCGGCAACGCCTTTTTCTTCGAGCAAAGCCAGCGCGGCACGCGATTTGCTGCAACGCGGGTTGTGATAAAGTGTGAATTCAGACGGCATGAAAG
>NZ_JBQCWZ010000290.1:0-1615 GCF_051956895.1 Neisseria sp. P0021.S006 | reverse complement strand
ATAATAGACATGCTGCACAAAGCGTCAGCGATGTTCAAACTGTCCACTCCGATGCGCCTGATATGGAAGAATTGCTCGGTCAATCGCAAACCGATTTGGTTACCGAAGCGTTCGACCCTGACGGCACAGACTTCAGCCCTGAAGCGCTTGCACAAAACGGTCTGATTGTTCACCGCAACGATCCTTGCCCTTGCGGCAGCGGCCTGAAATACAAACAGTGCCACGGTAAATTGAACTAAGCAGTCATCTCAAAAGGCCGTCTGAACAGATGTGACAACGAAGTCAAAGATTCTCGTTTCACCGTTCAGACGGCCTGAGAATTATCCAAACAAGCAAAAAATTTCCAAACCCAATTTCAAAAGAGTATCCCTATGGCAGGCAACACCTTCGGACAAATCTTTACCGTTACCACTTTCGGCGAAAGCCACGGCGCAGGCTTGGGCTGCATTATCGACGGCTGCCCGTCCGGATTAGAATTGAGCGAAGCGGATATCCAATATGACCTTGACCGCCGCAAACCCGGCACCAGCCGCCACGTTACCCAACGCCGCGAAGCCGACCAAGTCGAAATCCTCTCCGGCGTATTCGAAGGCAAAACCACCGGTACACCTATCGCCCTCCTAATTCGCAATACCGACCAACGCAGCAAAGACTATGGCAATATCGCCACCAGCTTCCGCCCCGGACATGCCGATTACACCTACTGGCATAAATACGGTACACGCGACTATCGCGGCGGCGGCAGAAGCTCCGCCCGTGAAACCGCTGCACGCGTTGCCGCCGGAGCTGTTGCAAAAAAATGGCTGAAAGAAAAATTCGGCACGGAAATTACCGCCTACGTGACCCAAGTCGGCGAAAAAGAAATCCAGTTTGAAAGCTACGAATATATTTCCCAAAATCCTTTTTTTGCAGCAAACCAAAGCCAAATTGAGGACTTGGAAAACTATATGGACAGCGTGCGCAAATCATTGGATTCTGTCGGAGCAAAACTTCACATCGAAGCAGCCAACGTCCCTGTCGGCTTGGGCGAACCGGTTTTTGACCGCCTCGATGCAGAAATTGCCTATGCCATGATGGGCATTAATGCCGTCAAAGGAGTGGAAATCGGCGCAGGTTTTGATAGTGTAACGCAACGCGGCAGCGAGCATGGCGATGAGCTCATGCCTCAAGGCTTTCTATCCAATCACTCAGGCGGCATCTTGGGCGGCATCAGCACCGGGCAAGACATTCATGTGAATATTGCCATCAAGCCGACCAGTTCTATCGCCACACCGCGCCGGAGCATTGATATAGAGGGCAACCCTGTCGAGCTTGCCACACACGGCCGCCACGACCCCTGCGTCGGATTACGCGCCGCCCCGATTGCCGAAGCCATGCTGGCATTGGTCTTGATCGACCACGCCTTACGCCATCGTGCGCAAAATGCTGATGTTCAAGTTAATACACCGGACATTGCCAAACTGGGACAATAACCGTTTATTTCTGAATATTCTCAGAAAAATTTAGCCAAATCACAGTCTTTATACTACAATAGCACCTTATTGCCGTATGACGAAAATACGGATTTATATTAGAGGAATACAACCGCAATGGCACAAGAAACCGCTTTGGGCGC
>NZ_JBQCWZ010000289.1:0-1617 GCF_051956895.1 Neisseria sp. P0021.S006 | reverse complement strand
GTCGGCCAATGCGTCTTGGACGGTAATGGTCGGGGCGTCATCGAAGAATGAAGGGAGGCGTTCTTGTGTCATGAGGGTTGTCCTTTATGGGTTTGCTTAGGCCGTCTGAAGGTTTCAGACGGCCTGAGTTTATTTTTGCGAGCGTTTGGGCACGTTTAATTTATTTCTTTTTCAACACCAAATATAAAAATACCAATCCGCCTGCAAATTCGACGACCACGCTCAATACGGCCTGCATGCCGAGGAAGTGTTCGAAGATGGTTTGCCCACCGACCAACAGGATGCCGCCGACACAAAAAGTCATGGGCAGACGGACGGAATGTTTGACCGACGGGGAAAAGTGGTTGGCCAGCGCAGCAACCAGCAGGCCGAAAAAGCTCACCGGGCCGACAACGGCGGTCGCAGTCGCAACCAATGCGGCGATCCACAACAGCAGCCATAAGGTGTTGCGCGTGTAGTTGATGCCCAAATTGATGGCCTGATTGCGGCCGAGCAGGTAAACATCGAGGCGGTGGCGTTCGCGCCAGATCACGGCGGCGCTGATGAGCAACACGACTGAGCCGATACCCAACAATTCCGAGTGGACGGTATTGAAGGTGGCAAACATATTCGCCTGCGCGGCGGTAAATTCTTCGGGATCAATCATGCGCGAAAGCAGCGACGACAGGCTGCGGAACAAAATCCCGAAAATCACGCCGATTAAAATCATACGCGACAAATCTCGTCCACCTTGTTTGATGAGCGTGTAGAACAATAGCAGCGAGCCGCCCATCATGACGATCAGTTCAAAGCCGAATTTTCCCGTCAACGGCAGGGAAGCATAGCCCACGCCGCCGAGCGTAAACACCAGCAAGGTCTGCAAAAACACATACAGCGAATCGAAACCCAAAATCGAAGGGGTCAGAATCGGATTGTTGGTCAGCGTTTGGAAGAGTTGCGTGGACACGCCGACCGCATAGGCGACCATCAGCAGTGCGGCAAGCTTGGTCAGACGCAGGTGCAAGACAAAGTCCCAATCGCCTTTGACGTTGAGCGTCATAAACAGGACGCAGGAAACCAGCAACAGCGCAAAGGCGACCCACAACGGACGGCTGCTTCCTGCCATAAAACTGATATTTTTTTCAGACGGCATGAGCAGGTTTCCTTAATAAAAGCCACAAAAACAAAACCGTCCCCATCACGCCAAAAACCGTAGAGACCGGAATTTCAAATGGAAACACAATCACGCGTCCGACAATATCGCACAGCAACACCAAAGACGCGCCCAGCAAGGCCACCGCAGGCAGGCTTTGGCGCAGTTTGTCGCCCATCAGACGGCTAATGATGTTCGGCACAACCAAGCCGATAAACGGAATATTGCCGACCGTCACGACCACCAAAGACGTAATCAGCGCCACAATAATCAACCCCAACCACAGAATCGCCGTCCGGTTCAGCCCCAAGTTTACGCTTACTGTTTCGCCCAAACCCAAAATCGTCAGCTGGTCGGCAATCAAATAGGCAAACAAAGCCAAAATTCCCGTTGCCCACAACAGCTCATACCGCCCGAGCAACACGCCGGAAAAATCGCCCTGTTGCCACACGCCGAGCATTTGCAGCATTTCGTTTTCATACGCG
>NZ_JBQCWZ010000288.1:0-1617 GCF_051956895.1 Neisseria sp. P0021.S006 | reverse complement strand
GTACAGGGTTGGTAATCATCGATTCCATCATTTGAGTTGCGGTAATGCTGAAGCGGCGCAACTCACGGGCGCGGCGGATCATGCGTTTTTGCAGGGCAGGTACGGCGGCATGGCCAACTTCCACTGCCAAGTCACCGCGGGCAACCATAATACCGTCGCTGGCAAGGATGATTTCGTCCAGGTTTTCAATGGCTTCTACGCGCTCGATTTTGGAAACCAAACCGGGGCGTACGGCTGTACTGCCTTTCATTTCTTCTTCGACTTTGGCGCGTGCGATGTGCAAATCTTCGGCAGATTTCACAAAGCTGATGGCCAAGTAGTCGCAACCGATGGCAATCGCGGTTTTCAAGTCGCGGAAGTCTTTTTCGGTCAACGCACCGGCAGACAGACCGCCGCCGCGTTTATTGATACCTTTGTTACTTTTCAGCACATGGCTGTTTTCTACCCTTGTAATAATCTTACTTCCTTCAACCGCCTCAACGGTCAAGGTCAACAGGCCGTCGTCCAGCCACAAAACATCGCCGGTAGCGACGTCATTCGGCAAATCACGGTAGTCCAAACCCACCGCTTCGCGTGTACCTTCACCTTTAAGCGCGGCATCCAAAATTAAGGTTTCATCTTTATTCAGCTCAATGCTGCCGCCGGCAATTTTGCCGACACGGATTTTCGGGCCTTGCAAGTCGGCAAGAATAGCCACTTCCTGACCTGCGCGTTTCGCGGCTTCACGCACAATGCGGGCATTTTCTTCATGGAACTCCGGAGTACCGTGGCTGAAATTGAAACGGACGACATTAAGACCACCGACACGGATCATGTCTTCCAACAATTGTACATTGTTGCTGCCCGGACCCAGTGTGGCGACAATTTTGGTATTGTGGCTGATACGGGTTAAATCACGTTGCAATTGGCTCATGTAAACGTCCTTTCCTGTTGATTTCACGTTTGATAATGAAGAGGATTGTACTCTTAATGCAATAATGTTGGCGTAAAATTACATCATTTTCTGACTTAAACTAAATTTATTTTTGCATTAACCTACTTTCCTATCGGATACAATATACCCTCACGTCGTCATGTTTAATTTTTCAGACGGCCTCACTCATACTAATAGAATACTCAACTGATCCATGAAACGTTTTTTGACTCCGCTACCCATCGGCATCGTTTTGGCTGACCTGATCTACGGTTTCGTACTTAATGTCATGCAAGGCTTAAATTTGCAACAAACTGCCGCCAACCAGTCCGGTACAATTTCCGTTACGCCCGACATTGCCTTCAACAGCCTGCAAATCGTCGCCAACGGCGGCATGGTCTGCATTATCGGCTTCGGTTTGATTGTCTTGTTCCAACTCAACCGCGCCGTATTACGCCAACAAATCCTGCCCATCGGCATTTTCCGAACTCTCGGCCTGTTGGCTGTTTTGGCATTCAGCATTTCGTCTTTGTGGGAATGGTTGCATGCCGCTTTGTCGCTGCTTTCCGGGCACAATGTTTTAAACTTCAGCAACCCGCGTTATCTGGTTACCGCAGCCTGCATGCCCATCATCGCTTTCTTGTGCATCCTGCGCCTGTACAATTGGTATCGCCTGCATCGGACTGTTGCCGCTGACGACACCT
>NZ_JBQCWZ010000287.1:0-1618 GCF_051956895.1 Neisseria sp. P0021.S006 | reverse complement strand
CGCCGGGATAGCGGGCGAAGTAGCGGTCGATAAAGTTTTTGGCGGAGATGTTGTCGATGCCCAATGATTTGGCGAGGCCGTATTGGCCCATGCCGTAAATGAGGCCGAAGTTGATGGTTTTGGCGTAGCGGCGTTGTTCGGACGAGACGTTTTCAGGGGCAATGCCGAACACTTCGGCGGCGGTGCGGCGGTGTACGTCTTCGCCGTTTTGGAACGCTGTAATCAGGGTTTTGTCGCCGGAGAGGTGCGCCATGATGCGCAGCTCGATTTGGGAATAGTCGGCGGAAACGATGACGCTGCCTTGCGGTGCGGTAAAGGCGCGGCGCACGCGGCGGCCTTCGGCGGTGCGGATGGGGATGTTTTGCAGGTTGGGGTTGTTGCTGGCGAGGCGGCCGGTAATGGCGACGGCTTGAGCGTAGGTGGTATGCACGCGACCGTCTTTGGGCGAAATCATTTCGGGCAGTTTGTCGGTGTAAGTGGATTTGAGTTTTGCCAGGCTGCGGTTTTGCAGGATGATTTTGGGCAATGGATAATCGGGCGCGAGCTGTTCGAGCACGGCTTCGTTGGTGGAAATGCCGCCTTTGGCAGTTTTTTTCAGTCCTTTGGTGGGGATGCCCATTTTGTCGAACAGGATTTCTTGAAGCTGTTTGGGCGAGTTGAGGTTGAACGGCTGGCCTGCGGCGGCGTAGGCTTCTTGTTCGAGCTTCATCAGTTCGGCGCCGAGTTCTGCGCTTTGGCGGGCGAGTTCGGCGCGGTCGATTTGTACGCCGTTGCGTTCCATTTCAAACAATACTTGCGCAACAGGCAGCTCCATTTTTTCATACATTTCAAGCTGTTTGTCGTCCATTTGCGCGCGCAGGTGCGCTTCGAGGCGCAGGGCAAAATCTGCGTCTTGTGCGGCGTATTCGGTCGCCTGCCCGATAGCGACGTCGGCAAAACCGATTTGTTTCGCGCCTTTGCCGCACAGCGATTCGTAGGTAATGGTTTCCAAGCCCAGCCAGCGTTCGGACAATTCGTCCAAGCCGTGTCCGAGATGGCTCTCGATGATATAGGAAGCAAGCATGGAATCGCCGGCAATGCCGTTCAGGGCGATGTCGTAGTTGGCGAAAACGTGTTGGTCGTATTTGAGGTTTTGCCCGATTTTTTTCAGGGCAGGATTTTCCAAATGCGGTTTCAGACGGCCTAATACTTCTTGCAAATCAAGTTGTTCGGGCGCAGCAGTCAGGCTGTGTCCTACGGGGATGTAAACCGCTTCGCCTGCTTGGAACGCGATGCTGATGCCGACCAGCGCGGCGTTCATCGCGTCTAGGGAAGTGGTTTCCGTATCGATGCCGATTGTGTCCGCCTGCGCCAGTTTGTCCAACAAAGCGGCAAACTGCGCTTCGGTGGTAACGGCTTGATAATCCAACTTTTCGGGGGCGGGGGCATGTTCTATGATTTTTTCAGACGACGTTTCCATGTCCAACGCCGCCTGTTCGCCTATCGTATCGCTGCCGAACAAATCGCCGTCCACCGCTTCGTGCATACGGCTTTCCGCTTCTTTCAGCCAAGTGCGGAAGCCCCAGCGTTTGAAATCGACAACCAGCTGCGCCCATTTAGGCGTAGTACGGCGCAGGCT
>NZ_JBQCWZ010000286.1:0-1619 GCF_051956895.1 Neisseria sp. P0021.S006 | reverse complement strand
TTTTAATAGTTTTTAGTTTCTCAATGATTTAGGCCGTCTGAAAATGAAACATGGCCTGCCTATTAAGAAAGATTTTATTTTCAGACGGCCTCCACCGCCCCCAACTCCAGCAATACCTGAAAACCGTCATTGATATACCGCGAATCGGGCATTTCTAAAAATGGGAATGCTGCCACGTCGCCCAAGTTCAGCGATGCCATGCGCAGGATGACGGCGGCGAGGTTGCTGCGGACGATTTCGGGATCGGTAAATTCGGGGCGGCTGTTGAAATCTTCTTCTGAAAACAGTCGGATACACACGCCTGCGGAGACGCGTCCGCAGCGGCCGGAGCGTTGGCGTGCGGCGGCTTGGGAGATTTTTTCGACATGAAGCTGCTCCACTTTCGCCCGTGCGGAATAGCGTTTGACACGCGCGAGGCCGGTGTCGATGACGTATTTGATGCCCGGCACGGTGAGCGAGGTTTCGGCGACGTTGGTTGCCAGCACGATGCGGCGTTTTGCGCCAGAGGGGTGGAAGATTTTGTGCTGCTCGGCGTGCGACAGGCGTGCGAACAGGGGCAGGATTTCGTCGTTGCGGCGCAGTGTGGACTTGCGCAGAGCTTCGGCAGCTTCGCGGATTTCGCGCTCGCCCGGCAGGAACACCAAAATATCGCCTTCACCGTAGCGTGCCAACTCGTCGGCCGCATCGACAATCGCGTCGGTCAGCTCTACTTCCGCGTCGTCTTCGTCTTTGCTGGTCAGCGGGTGGTAGAGGATTTCGACGGGATAGGTGCGCCCGCTCACTTCCAGCACGGGCGCGCCGTTGAAGTGTTTGGAGAAGCGTTCTGCGTCTATGGTTGCCGAGGTGATGATGACTTTTAAATCGGGGCGACGCGGCAGTAGCTGTTTCAGGTAGCCTAGCAGAAAGTCAATGTTCAGGCTACGTTCGTGCGCTTCGTCGATGATAATCGTGTCGTAGGCGGCGAGATAACGGTCGGTCTGCGTTTCCGCCAGCAGGATGCCGTCGGTCATCAGCTTGACGCAGGCATCGTGCGAGGTGTGGTCGGTAAAGCGCACTTTATAGCCGACCGTGCTGCCGATTTCCGATTTCAATTCTTCGGCAATCCGCTCCGCCACTGAGCGCGCAGCCAAACGGCGCGGCTGGGTATGCCCGATCAAACCCGCCGCCCCGCGCCCGAGTTCCAAGCAAATCTTGGGCAGCTGCGTGGTTTTGCCCGAACCGGTTTCGCCGCAAATAATCGTTACCCGATTTTCGGCAATGGCTTTTTTGATTTCGTCGAGCTTTTCGTGAACGGGCAGGGTGTTGTCGAATTCGGGCTTGGGCAGCTTGGACAGGCGTTGCAAATAAAGGTCGTGCGATTTTCGGTATTTTTCCTCGACCTTGGCCAAGCCGCCGTATTTTTTGGGGTTTTTAAAGGCGGATTGCAGGAAATGGCGGTCTTTGGAGAGGGTTTGGGCGAAATCGGGATGCGGCATGATGGTGCGGTAAACTGAATAATGTGAAAAGAATGGAATTATAGCAAAAGGCCGTCTGAAACTTGCTTGCTTTCAAGTTTCAGACGGCCTTTGTATGGATAAACCGTTTTAGTCGGCGGCGTGCCAAGGTTTTTGCATACCGGC
>NZ_JBQCWZ010000285.1:0-1621 GCF_051956895.1 Neisseria sp. P0021.S006 | reverse complement strand
GTCGCCATCCATTTGAACGACACCCATCCGGTGCTCGCTATTCCAGAATTGATGCGCATCCTGATTGACGAAGAAGGCATTGCGTGGACCGAAGCATGGAATATGTGCTGTAAGATTTTCTCTTACACCAACCACACACTGATGAGCGAAGCCTTGGAAACTTGGCCGGTCGATTTGATGGGCCGTCTGCTGCCACGCCACTTGGACATCATCTTTGAAATCAACGCCTACTTCCTCAATGCCTTACGCGCCATCGGTAACTTCGACGACGACTTTGTCCGTCGCGTATCCATCATCGACGAAACCCACGGCCGTCGCGTCCGCATGGCATGGCTTGCCGTGATCGGTTCGCACAAAGTCAACGGCGTGGCCAAAATCCACTCCGATTTGATGACCACATCCATCTTTGCCGACTTCGCCAAAGTATTCCCAGAACGCTTTACCAATGTAACCAACGGCGTAACCCCGCGCCGCTGGATTAACATCGCCAACCCGGGCTTGACCAAATTCTTGGACAAACATCTGGGCGACGAAGACTGGCGTCTGCATTTGGACAACCTGACCAAGCTCAACGATAAAGTGGACGATGCTTCCGTACAGGCAGAATTCGGTGAAGTGAAAAAAGCCGCCAAAGAGCGCCTTGCTAAATACATCGAAACCGAGCTGGGCATCAAAGTTAATACCGATGCACTTTTCGACATCCAAATCAAACGTATCCACGAGTACAAACGTCAAGCATTGAACGTGATGCACATCGTCGACCGCTACAACAAAATCCTGGAAAACCCGGATTTCGATTGGCAGCCGCGCGTGTTCATCTTTGCCGGTAAAGCCGCTTCCGCCTATTACATGGCGAAGAAAATCATCCGATTGATTAACGACGTTGCCAAAGTCATCAATAACGACACCCGTATCCGCGACCTGATTAAAGTCGTTTACATCCCGAACTACAGCGTCAGCCTTGCCCAAATCATCATTCCTGCTGCCGATTTGCACGAACAAATCTCACTGGCAGGTACAGAAGCATCCGGTACCAGCAACATGAAATTTGCCCTCAACGGCGCAATCTGCATGGGTACGCTGGACGGCGCGAACGTTGAGATTTTGGAAAAAGTCGGCGCGGACAACTGCTATATCTTCGGTAACACCGTAGAACAAGTCGAAGAAATCCGCCGCAACGGTTACGACCCATTGAGCTATATCGAACGAGACAGCGACCTGCGCCGCGTCGTCAACCAAATCAGCCAAGGCACTTTCTCTCCGGAAGAGCCAAACCGCTACAACGACGTGTTGCAACCATACGGTGACTTCTATCAACTGATGGCCGATTTCCGCAGCTACATCGATACGCAATACAAAGCGGACGAACACTACCGCAACGTATCCGCATGGCGCAAATCAGCCTTGATCAACATCGCCAACATGGGCTTCTTCTCATCCGACCGCTCCATCGCCGACTACTGCCGCGATATTTGGTACATCAAACCATTGAGCGAAAAAGAATTGCCCGGCAAAAATTAAGCGTTGAGCAGATAGCGAAAGCCGATACATTGGAAAGGTGTATCGGCTTTTTTTAGACGGCATGATATAGAAACGAGCAAAACAGCATGGTTATATCGCT
>NZ_JBQCWZ010000284.1:0-1622 GCF_051956895.1 Neisseria sp. P0021.S006 | reverse complement strand
CGCCCGACATCAACGAATCCGACTACCGCTTCACGCCGTATCCGAACATGAAAATCCGCTACGCACTCGGCGCGATTAAAGGCACGGGCGAAGCCGCCGTCGAATCCATCATCGCCGCGCGGCAAAGCGGCGGCAAGTTTACCGGCCTCTTGAACTTCTGCGAGCGCGTCGGCAAAGAACACATGAACCGCCGCACCCTCGAAGCCCTGATACGCGGCGGCGCGTTCGACAGCATCGAACCCAACCGCGCCATGCTCTTGGCGAACATCGACCTTGCCATGAACAACGCCGACCAAAAAGCCGCCAACGCCAATCAGGGCGGGCTTTTCGACATGATGGAAGACGCCATCGAACCGGTGCAGCTCGTCGATGCCCCCATGTGGAGCGAATCGGAAAAACTCGCCGAAGAAAAAACCGTCATCGGCTTCTACCTCTCCGGCCACCCGTTCGGCCCTTATGCCCAAGAAGTCCGCCAAATCGCCCCGACCAAATTAGGCCGTCTGAAACCGCAAGACAGCGTGCGCCTCGCCGGGTTCGTTACCGCCGTGCGCACCATGATGGGCAAACGCGGCAAAATCGCCTTCGTCAGCCTCGAAGATTTGAGCGGACAGATTGAAATCATGGTCAGCGGCCACACGCTGGAAAACTGCGCAGACTACCTCAAATCCGACCAAGTGCTGATTATCGAATCCAAAGTCAGCCGCGACGACTACGGCGGCGGCGACGGACTGCGCATCATGGCAAACCAAGTCATGACCCTGCAAATGGCGCGCGAACGCTACGCCCGCAGCCTCAGCCTCGCCCTCGCCCCCGGCCACGACATCACGCGCCTCGCCGCCATCCTCACTACACACCGCCTGCCCGACACGTCGCACATCCCGCTGCAACTATCGTACAGCAACGGCAAAGCATCGGGTAAATTGAAAATTGCGCCCAAATGGATTGTAACGCCAAGCACCGCCTTGTTTGACGAACTGGAAACATTGCTCGGCAGCAGGGCAGTTCGTGTGAATTGGTAAGACTAAAGGCCGTCTGAAACTACACGTTCAGACGGCCTTTAATTTAAAAAGCGCTTTAAAAACATAAATCAAATACGGATTGAGGCTTTCAGACGACCTTATTGTATAGAGAGATTATCTGAAAAGTTTATTGCAAGAGACTTTGGCTAATAGGAAAAGATAGCCCACAAAAAAAGGGGGGGGGGAAAATACACCCCCTTTTTCTATAGAAGCCCCATATCAAAGGCCGTCTGAAAAACAGTTTTATTTAACGATTTCAACCGGGCCGTGGTCGTCGCAGTGATCGCCGTGTTGGTGATGCAGACGGCCGTTGACGATGTAGTCGACGTGATCGCCGTGCGGTACAGCTTCGTGGCCGCAACCTTCGCCGTGAATGTGGCCGTGGCAGGTGTCAACCGGATGGCAGCCGTCAGGGTTGGTTTTATTGACACTCAGAGCATGCTCGTCGTAGTGGCCGTTGTGCTCATGGTGCAGGTGGCCGTCGTGCAGATAATCGACGTGGCCTTCGTGTTGGATGGCAGTGTGGCCGCAGTTTGCGCCGTGAACGTGGTCATGATGTTCGTGGGTTTTGCAGGTCATTTTTTCTCTCCTAATGTTCAGTGA
>NZ_JBQCWZ010000283.1:0-1622 GCF_051956895.1 Neisseria sp. P0021.S006 | reverse complement strand
AGCTGTTACATTGTTTTTATATATTAACGAACAGGGTCTCGGTTTATAATGGCAGAGTATTGAAAACGGGTGTGCAAAATGGATAGGATTTCGGTGGCCGAGTGTGATAAGCCTTTGTTTCAGACGGCCTTGACGGTGCAGGTGGGCGATGTGAACTATGGCGGCCATCTGGCGAACGATGCGGTGTTGCGTTTGTGCCATGAAGTGCGGATGCGTTGGCTGGCGAAGCTGAGTTGGAGCGAAATGGATGCCGGAGGGGCAGGCCTGATTATGGCGGATGCGGCGGTGCAGTATTTGGCGCAAGGTCATCATGGCGATGAGCTGTCGGTAGAAATGGGGGCGGCGGGCGTGGCCGGTGTGGGCTTTTCTTTGCTGTACCGTATCCGCAGGATTTCAGACGGTCTTGTGCTGGCGAAAGTGCAGACAGGCATGGTGTGTTTCGATTATGGCAAGCAGCGTGTCTGTCGTCTGCCTTCGGCCTTGAAAACAGCATTGGAGGCCGTCTGAAATGGCGGTATCAAGCAATTTTGCGCTTCATCTTGAGCGCTATCTGAAAACCTTGCTGCAACAAGGCAAGTCGGAGCATACCGTTTCCGCTTATCGGCGCGATTTGAGTGAATTGATGCGCCTGTTGCCCGATAACCTGGGAAACGGCCTGCCGACGCGCCGTGATTTTGTGGCGGTATTGAAAAAGCTGTCGCAAAAGGGCTTAAGCGAAAGTAGCTTGGCGCGGAAATTATCGGTGTGGCGGCAGTATTGCAGTTGGCTGGTGCAGATAGAAGTCATGGAAAGCGACCCGACATTTAATATGAAAGCGCCGCGCCTGCCCGAACGCCTGCCCAAAGCGCTGCCGCAAGAACCTTTAAACCATATTCTTGACCATGCGCCGGTTGATGATGAGTTGGACGTACGCGATAAGGCCATGTTTGAATTGATGTATGGCAGCGGTTTGCGCCTGAGTGAGATACAAGGTTTGAATCTGGACGGTATCGTCTTGGATGAAGGCTGGGTCAGCGTGAAGGGTAAAGGCGGCAAGCAGCGGCAAGTGCCTTTGGTGGCTAAAAGCATTGCGGCATTGCGCGATTATCTGGCAGTGCGTATTGCCAAAGAGGGCGAGCAGGCCTTGTTCACCAATAAGAACGGCGGCAGGCTGGGGCAACGTCAAATCCAAAAACGCCTGCAGGCGTGGGCAGTGCGCGTGGGCAGTGCCAGCCATATCTCGCCGCACATGATGCGCCACAGCTATGCAACCCATCTTTTGCAGGCATCGGGCGATATCCGTGCCGTACAGGAATTGTTGGGGCACAGCAACCTTTCCGCTACGCAAGTTTATACAAAGCTGGACTTTGACCATTTGGCGCGCGTTTATGATGAGGCGCACCCAAGGGCGAAACGGAAAAAATGATTTTGTTTGAATTAGGCCGTCTGAAAGAATGTTTTCAGACGGCCTGATGTTTTATGGATAAAAAATACAGATGGTTTGAAACCATTTGAATTTTTATCGGTCTGATGAGGTTTAAATATTGGCCTGATGTGCGGATGGCATAAAGATTGTAAGAGTCGATGGCTTTTTTAATACCGTTTATCTTTTCAGATGGCCGCTTGTTTGATAATATTAGTAA
>NZ_JBQCWZ010000282.1:0-1629 GCF_051956895.1 Neisseria sp. P0021.S006 | reverse complement strand
TGAATATTTTCCGTAAACTCGAACAATATTGGCAACATCCGCTGCTTTACTGGCCGCTGGTCATCTTGATTGCCGCCGCGACACCGTTCACTTTCGCCCCGTATTATCATTTCTGGCTGATGCCGCTATTGTTTGGCGCGCTGATACGCCTGATTGAATTGCGTCCGCGCTTTGCCGTCATGACTGCCTATCTGTTTGGATTAATCGGTTATACGGCGCAGTTTTATTGGATACACACTGCCTTGCATGATGTTTCAGGTTTGCCGGATTCATACGCCATCCCCCTCACCTTCCTGCTGCCGGCGTTTCTTGCGCTTTATCCGGCCCTCTGTTTTTGGGTGTGGAGAAAATGCAACCTGTCGCGCTGGGCTAAAACCGGCTTCCTGCTGCCGATTTTATGGACGCTGGCAGAATTTGCCCGCGAACGTTTTCTGACTGGATTCGGCTGGGGTGCAATCGGCTACTCCCAAATCATCAAAGACAGCCCGTTGGCAGGCTTCGCGCCTTTGGGCGGCATTCACATGGTTACGCTGGCAACCGCTTTCCTCAGCGCATGGCTGGTGTTGCTGATTGACAATCATGGCCGTCTGAAACACCGCCTGCTGCCCTTATTCCTTATCGTTGCACTCTGCTCCGTCGGCTACATTTCCCAACAAACCGAATACACCCGCCCTGACGGCAGCACCAGCACCGTCGCCCTGATTCAAGGCAATATCGAGCAAAATCTGAAATGGAAGGAAGAGCAAATCATCCCAACCATTCAGAAATACTACGAACAAATCAGCAAAACCAGTGCCAACATCGTCATCCTGCCCGAGACCGCCCTGCCGCTGATGCGCCAAGACCTGCCCGAAGGCATCTTGGAACAATTCGCCGAGCAAGCGCAAAGCAACGGCAGCGCGTTGGCCATCGGTATAAGCCAATATACGCCCGACGGCAACGGCTACGAAAATGCAGTCATCAATTTGAGCGAATATCACAACAGCACTTCCGATGTTATCCCCTACTACGCCAAGAACCACCTCGTTCCATTTGGCGAATACAAACCCTTACCCGCCATTACTGAGCGTCTCTATAAAATGATGGATATGCCTTTGGCCGACTTTCAAAAAGGCGGTGACAACCAAGCGCCTTTGGTGATGAAAGATCAAAAAGTCGCCTTCAATATCTGCTATGAAGACGGTTTCGGCGACGAACTCATCGCAACGGCGAAACGCTCTACCCTACTCGCCAACATCAGCAATATGGCGTGGTACGGCAAATCCAATGCCATGTATCAGCAGCTTCAACAGTCCCAAGCGCGAGCAATGGAACTGGGCCGCTACATGGTTCGCGCCACCAATACCGGTGCGACCGCCATTATTTCCCCTAAAGGCACGATTGTTGCCGAAGCCCAACCGGATACAGAAACCGTCCTCGAAGGCCACGTCAAAGGCTATATCGGCGAAACGCCTTATATGAAAGCAGGCGGCTCAACATGGCTTATCAGCATTTTGGCCGTTATCGGCGTATTCCTTATCCTGATTGGCCGGAAGAAACCAGAATAAAAAATTTAAGACCTTGTTATACAAGGTCTTTTTTATTACTAAAACTATTTACATACAGAAATGTTTGTAATATACTTAGCCA
>NZ_JBQCWZ010000281.1:0-1635 GCF_051956895.1 Neisseria sp. P0021.S006 | reverse complement strand
GGTTACCTTTGAAGGCAGTCTGAAATATTGCGGAACCAATCTGCTGACCCAGCCCGAACGCGCCCTGCAAAAACTGCGCGGCCGCGAAATCGGCATGGTGTTTCAAGAACCCATGACCGCCCTCAACCCCGTCATGCGCGTCGGCGAACAAATCGCCGAAGTCCTGTCCCTGCATTTGGGTTTGGATAAAAAACAGGCATGGACGCGCGCTATCGAACTCTTGGACGAAACCGGCATCCACCAGCCCGAGCAAAAAGCCCAGGCATACCCTTTCCAACTTTCCGGCGGCCAACGCCAACGCGCCATGATTGCCATGGCCGTATCAGCCCAGCCCAAGCTCCTGATTGCCGACGAACCGACCACCGCTTTGGACGTTGCCGTCCAAGCCCAAATCCTCGACCTGCTCTCACGCCTGCAAGAAGACCACGGCATGACCATGCTCTACATTACGCACGACTTGAACCTTGTACGCCGTTTTGCCGATGATGTCGCCGTTATGCGTAACGGCCGTATTCTTGAAACCGGCAAAGCAGCCGAAGTCTTCGCCAATCCGCAGCACGAATACACCAAAATGCTGCTCAACGCCGGCACAATGCGCAAAGTGGCTCCTTTACCTGCAAACCCGGCCACCGTCCTTAAGGCCGAACAAATCGCCTTTTCCATCAAAGAATCAGACGGCTGGTTTAAAAAACGCGACAAAACCATCCTCAACCCCATTTCTTTCGATCTCAAATCGGGGGAGACATTGGGCATCATTGGCGAAAGCGGTTGCGGCAAAACCACGCTGGCGAAAGCCGTTATGCACCTTATCGATTCCGAAGGCAGCCTGATTGTCAACGGCGAGCCATGGAAACGCGAATTGAGACGCGAAATCCAAATGGTGTTCCAAGACCCGTTCGGCGCATTCAATCCGCGCATGAACGTCTTCGATACCGTTTCCGAGGCCTTACGCGTACACGAACCTGAAATGCCGCACGAAGAAATGCGCCGCCGCGTCGAGGAAGTCCTCAAACAAGTCGGCCTGCCCGAAGACGCACTCGAACGCTATCCGCACGCATTCTCCGGCGGCCAGCGCCAACGCCTCGCCATCGCCCGCGCCATCATTGTCCGCCCAAAAATCCTCGTATTGGATGAACCAACCAGCGCGCTTGATGTCCAATGGCAACAACAAATCCTTGAATTGCTCAGCAGCCTGCAAAAAGAATACGGCCTCGCCTTCATCATCATCAGCCACGACCTCGCCGTCATCCGCGCCATTTCCCACCGCGTGATGGTGTTGAAAGACGGCAAAGTCGTTGAGGAAGGCGAATGCGAAAACGTGTTTGCCAATCCAAGCAGCGACTACACGCGCCATTTGATTGCCCACTCCGGCCACATGGTTCAAGAGGCCGTCTGAATCTTTAAGGATTACGATAGACGCATTTCAAAAAAACTATTACCGGACGGCGGCACTTGAAATTTTCCCTGTCTGCCACTATTCTGAACAACGTATTCATTAATCCCGATTTAAAAGGAAACAAACATGAGCAGCGAATTGATTATCCACGCCAGCGATGCCAGCTTCGAACAAGACGTTTTGAAATCCGACGTACCTGTATTGCTGGACTTCTGGGCACCATGGTGCGGCCCTTGCAA
>NZ_JBQCWZ010000280.1:0-1650 GCF_051956895.1 Neisseria sp. P0021.S006 | reverse complement strand
CTCGAGATGTCAAACTTCAAACCAAACTCACCCGCGATATCACGCTCAACCTCCCTCTACTTTCTGCTGCAATGGATACCGTTACCGAAGCGCGTCTGGCCATCTCTATGGCTCAAGAAGGCGGCATTGGTATTATCCATAAAAACATGACGCCGGAGTTGCAAGCGCGTGCCGTTTCCAAAGTGAAGCGCCATGAGAGCGGCGTGGTGAAAGATCCCGTTACCGTTGCGCCGACCGCATTGATCCGCGAAGTCTTGGAAATGCGCGCACAACGCAAACGCAAAATGTCCGGTCTGCCTGTTGTGGAAAACGGCAAAGTGGTCGGTATCGTGACCAACCGCGACCTGCGTTTTGAAAACCGTGTCGATCTGCCTGTTTCTGCCATCATGACCCCTCGCGACCGTTTGGTTACCGTTCCTGAAGGTACCAGCATCGATGAAGCCCGCGAAATCATGCATGCGCACAAAGTTGAGCGCGTTTTGGTGTTGAACGACCAAGACGAACTCAAAGGTCTGATTACAGTTAAAGATATTCTGAAAACAACCGAATTCCCTAATGCCAACAAAGATGCCGAAGGCCGCCTGCGTGTCGGTGCCGCGGTGGGTACCGGCGGCGATACCGAAGAGCGCGTCAAAGCATTGGTGGAAGCAGGTGTGGACGTGATTGTGGTCGATACTGCCCACGGTCATAGCCAAGGCGTTATCGATCGCGTGCGCTGGGTAAAAGAAACCTATCCGCACATCCAAGTCATCGGCGGTAACATCGCTACTGCTAAAGCCGCTTTGGATTTGGTGGCTGCCGGTGCGGATGCCGTTAAAGTCGGTATCGGCCCTGGCTCGATTTGTACGACCCGTATCGTAGCAGGCGTAGGCGTGCCTCAACTGACTGCGATTCACAATGTTTCCGAAGCCCTGAAAGGTACAGGCGTTCCCCTGATTGCCGACGGCGGTATCCGCTTCTCCGGCGATATTGCCAAAGCTCTGGCAGCAGGTGCATATAGCGTCATGCTCGGCGGTATGTTTGCCGGTACGGAAGAAGCACCGGGCGAAATCGAACTCTACCAAGGCCGCTCTTACAAGTCTTACCGCGGCATGGGTTCGTTGGGTGCGATGAGCCAAGGCTCTGCCGACCGCTACTTCCAAGACAAAACCGACAGTACAGACAAATATGTTCCTGAAGGCATCGAAGGCCGCGTTCCTTACAAAGGTCCGATCGTGAACATCATCCACCAGCTGACCGGCGGCCTGCGCTCCAGCATGGGTTACTTGGGTTGCGCCAATATTGCTGAAATGCACGAGAAAGCAGAATTTGTGGAAATCACTTCTGCCGGTATGAGCGAATCCCACGTTCACGACGTACAAATCACTAAAGAAGCGCCTAACTACCATCGTTAAACGAGTATAAAAAGGTCGTCTGAAAATATTTCAGACGGCCTTTCTGTTTTTATAAGGTTTTAAAAATGAAGCAAATATTGCTTGCCGCTGTTATGCTTAGTATTTGGGGCGTGGTATTTGCAGAATAATTGGGGAGACAAACGCTTCACGCGCTCAAACCAGAGTGCATCTGTTGAAATGACATGTATCAACTAGTACGTTTTGAACTGAGCGATTAAACCAAGTTTAAGACGGCCTTTTAAAAATCGTATTACAA
>NZ_JBQCWZ010000279.1:0-1653 GCF_051956895.1 Neisseria sp. P0021.S006 | reverse complement strand
GGATAGAACAAGCGTTTGGATTTTGAAGATGATTTATAAAAACTCTTTGAAATTTCTCTACTCTTTGAAAAAGAAAAAAGGCCGTCTGAAAAGTGCAGGCTGCTTTTTGGGTTTTCAGACGACCTCCAAAGCAGCCTGCGCTCAGGTGTTTTGGATTGACTAACGCGAGCTATCTGCCAAATACTTTCCGCCAAGCATTTGGATTGATTTTAAATTTGGCTTTGAACTGCAAACGTAGGTTTGCCGCGCTGCCGAAGCCGCTTTGTTCGGCGATGTGTTCTATCGGCAAATCCGTATTTTCCAATAAATCCTGTACCTGCCATAGCCGCTCTGTTGTCAGCCACTCACCAAAATTCATGCCTGTGGCTTGAGAAAAATGGCGGATAAAGGTTCGGCGGGAAACGGCTAATTTTTTTGCCAAATCGTCCAAGCGGTATGAGGTGGCAAGGTTTTGGCGCAGTTCGTCCAATAAGTGATTGATTTTGTCATCGGCAGTACGACGTTCGACAGGTCGGTGGATAAACTGTGCCTGCCCGCCTTCACGGTGTGGTGCCGCAACCAAGGTACGGGCAAGGTCGTTGGCAACGGTTGCACCGTGGATTTTACGGATGAGGTAAAGGCAACAATCCAGCCCGCCAGCCGCACCTGCCGATGTTAAAAAGTTGCCATCTTCCGCATATAGGCGGTTGGTATCTAGATGAATTTTAGGGAAACGGCGGACAAAGTCATCTTCGGCAAGCCAGTGGGTGGCGGCGGTTCTGCCGTCTAAAAGTCCTGTGTAGGCAAGGGCGTAAGTGCCGTAGCATAGGGCGACAATATGTGCACCACGTTTCGCTGCCCGCTGTAAATTCTCAGCCAGTTCCGGCGTCGGGGTTTCTTCAATGTTGCGCCAGCCTGCGATGACGATGATGTCGGCTTCTTCCGTCAAATCTAGGCCGCCGTGTATGGGAATGCTTGCGCCCAGTGCCGTGATGACGTCTTTGCTGTCATCGGAACAGATTTTCAGGTCAAAGAGTGGATTGTCCCGATAGGTCGTCTGAAAAACAGAAAAGGGAATGTTGAAGACAAAATCGTTCATGCCCGATTGAGCATATAGCACGATTTTGGGGACAGTTTGATTTTGGCGAAACTCGTTACGCTCGTTTTCAGACGACATTTTGGCACTATCCTTACGTTTATTGGCAATATTGCCTATTTTAGCCGATACACCTGCAGCTTAAAATACGCTCCATGATTTTTTAAGGAGCAACATCATGAAATTCAAGCAATTTATTCTTGCCACTGTTTTGGGCGCGACAGCCTTTTCCGCTTGGGCAGACGATTCATACCAACATATCCGTAACGCTACCGCCAAGGTCGAATATGCGGGGCAGACGTTTTTGATTGACCCGTTTTTCGCACCCAAGCACTCCATGAACGGCTTTGCCGGCACGTTCAACAGCCAAGCCAAAATGCCGCTGGTCGGGCTGCCGATGAGCGTGAATAAAATTTTAGACGGTGTGGATGCAGTCATCGTTACCCATACCCACGAAGACCATTGGGACGAAACCGCCGCACGTTCCATTCCGAAAAACCTGCCCGTATATGTGCAGCACCAAGCCGACGCGGCAAAAATCCGCAGCCAAGGCTTTACTGATGTACGCGTGTTGAACG
>NZ_JBQCWZ010000278.1:0-1655 GCF_051956895.1 Neisseria sp. P0021.S006 | reverse complement strand
ATATCACACCGGCTTGATGCTAACATTGGCAATACATGTTTTAACGTTATTTTTTTACATGATTTGATCCGCAGTACAAAAATATGCCAACGCATTGCAGTTTCAAGTAAAATAGGTCGAATGAGAACATCATTTACATAAGGGAAATCCATGAAATCTTCCGCACTCAAAACCTGTCTGACAGCAGCCCTTCTCTCTTCCGCCGCCCTGACCGGCGCGGCCGAGGTTTACACTTGGAAAGGCACGTCGGGCAACAGCTATTCCGATACGCCAAACCGCCTGCAACCGAAGCGTTCCGGGGTAGTCAACATCCGCACGCACAACGTCAAACCTGCCGTTGCACCTGCTGTTGCAGCATCTGAGCCGGTTGCCGAGCAGCCCAACGAACAGGTTGCGGAACAAAACAAACAAATCGAAGAGCGCAATAAAAAAATCGAAGAGCAAAACCGCCAAAACAAGCTGGAAAACTGCAAAATCGCCAAAATCAACCGCCAAGTCGCCGAAAGCGCACGCTTGGCCAATCGTGACAGCCTGATTAAACAATACCAAAACGACGTCAATAAATACTGCAATTAAGCTCTCGAATAACAATATCAAAAAGGCCGTCTGAAATTTAATTTCAGACGGCCTTTATTTTTCAGCCTATCAATAATACAGCTGAACCAACAACAAACCGATGGCTAAGCTGAATGCCATGCTCAATAGGCCCGGAATCATGAAGCTGTGGTTGAAGATAAATTTGCCGATTTTGGTCGAGCCGGTTGTATCGAAGTCGATAGCGGCAATAATCGGGCCGTAGTTTGGTATAAAGAAATAGCCGTTTACCGCAACGAATGTGCCGATAATGATGGGCGCAGGAATACCCAGTTTGATGGCGATTGGAAATAGCGTTGCCACTGTCGCGCCTTGGCTGTTGACCAATACCGACAAGACAAACAGGGCAAAGGCAAAGGTCCATGGTGCAGACTCAACCAAATGGCTGACGGTCGATTCTACTTCTGTTAAGTGGCCGTTCATCAAGGTATCGCCCAACCAAGCCACGCCAAACACCGCAATCACGGCACGCATACCGGCATGGAATACCGAACCTCGGGTAATCGCATCGCCATTGGGTTTACACGCCAAGATAATCAGCGCAGAAGCAGACAACATCACGATTTCAATCGTATGCGCCATGCCCATAGGCTTGATCGCGCCATCGTGTTCAAAAGCCGGACGCAACTCAGGCAGCGCACCCATCACGACCACCAGCAATGCCGCAGTCAAGAAAATACCGACCGACAATTTGGCTTTCGGCGAAATGGCAACATCGGTTTGTTGTTCCTCCACATCGATGTATTCTTTCACATAGTTCGGGTCTTTCAGCAAAGCCTGATAATGCGGATCGTCTTTCAACTCTTTGCCCAGTTTGTTTACAAACACGCAAGCCAAACCGATACCCAAAATCGTGGACGGAACGGTAACTTTCAACACGTCCGCCATCGTGATGTGTTGCGGCTCAAGCATGGTGACGCAGGCAACAACGGCGGCGGCAATCGGGCTGGCGACAATCGCAAATTGGGAAGCGATAACCGCCATCGTCAGCGGACGGGAAGGACGGATGCCATTGCGACGGCTGACTTCGGCAATCACGGGCAAGACCGAGTAAGCCACAT
>NZ_JBQCWZ010000277.1:0-1658 GCF_051956895.1 Neisseria sp. P0021.S006 | reverse complement strand
CTTCTGCATCGGCACTTTCGGCTTGCAACAATGGCAGCACTTTATCGCGTTTGCCTTTCAAGGTATTGACGCGGATGTCGAGCGGGGCAGGTTGGTTGATGCTGCGACCGAAGGCGAGAATTTCTTCTTCGCTCCAATGCTGTTGCAGCTGTTCCACCAGCCATTGCGGCAATTCTGCGGCGGTATTCAGGCCGTCTGAGAACTCGGTTTTGCGGGCTTTCAAATTGCCGAGGAACTCTGTTTCTTCTTCATCAAGCAGGTCTTTGATTTGGCTGATGTTGGTACTTCTGCCGAGAACCAGCGCGGCGAGTGCGGCTTTGCGCGGCTGCGCGTGCGGACGGCGCAGGGCGGTACTGATTTTTTGATAGTGGCGCAGTGCGGCAAAGGCGGTTTCGGCGATTTCGTGGCGGTCTTGGCGGCCGAGCTTTTTGTGTTCGCGGAAGTAGGCGGAGAGGACGGCATCGGCAGGCTGTTTGAAAGTCAGCATTTCAGCCAAAACTTTGGCGGTATGGTCGAGTTGTGCGGCGTTCATAATGTAATGGGTTCTCTTAAAGTGGGTAAATGGTTTCAGACGGCCTTCATAATGCGTTCGATTTCGTGCCAAAAGCCGTCCGGCCGTAATTCCAAAACGGCAATCAAGCCTTGGTCGATACGGCGGATTTCGGTTGCGTTTAATGTTTCGGTTTCGGCGACACGCGCAGGTGCAAGATAGGCCATGCGGTCGAGCAAGTGATAACGCGCTTCTTGGCGTTCAAACCCGTATTCCGCCCAATCTTGAATATAGATGCCGCGCCAGCCGTATGGATTAAGTGGCGGCTCAAAAGCATGGAAACCGTGTGGAAAAAAGCCGATGCCGCGCACGATGGAAGCAGGAAGCAGATTTTCCGGCAGGCCTTGTGCGGTTAAGGTTGCTTTGCCTTGCGGCGTATGCAGCAGCTGGGATTGCTGCACCAGTTTGGTGGCTTTGTCCGTCAGCATGTCTTTAGGATTGAGGCCGCGCAGGTTTTGCGCTTGGTCTCCGCCGTAGTATTTACACGCCAGCTCGATATGGTAGGGCTGTTGGTTGAGGGAAACGACGAAATCCGCAGCGCCTAAGGTTTGGCCGTCTGAAAAAACGGGCAGATTGTATGCGTGCAGTTTGGCGTGCGGCGCGTTGGCAAACCAAAAAGTCAACAGCTCTTCAGCATAAATGCCGAGACGATGACCAAACGGGGCGCGTTGGGCGAGGTAATCCATCAGCGGTGCGGGATCGGCGTCCAATGCCAAAAGGTAGCGGAAACCGTGTTCCCCCAATAGTTCGCGTACGCTCAATTCGCAACCGTTTTGCCACAAAGGGGGCGCAGTCAGCAGCGAGGCGAGGTCGCGGACGGGTTGGCTGGTGAGCTTCCACCATAATGCGTCTAGGGCGTAATTCATGCTTATCCGAATATCAGTCATGCCGTCTGAAAGGCTGGAAATGTTTTCAGACGGCCTTAATCAGTCTTTTTTATGGATACGGTGGCTGACGGTATTGAAAAAACCGCGCAGGATATCGATGTCTTCGGTTTGCGTGTTGGCGCGTCCGAACAGGCTCTGCATACGGCGCATCAGGCGCTCGCCGTTGCGGCGGTTGAAAAAGCCGATGTCGTTCATCACGCTTTCCATGTGGGCGACCATGC
>NZ_JBQCWZ010000276.1:0-1665 GCF_051956895.1 Neisseria sp. P0021.S006 | reverse complement strand
CTTCTTGGGTATGATGTACTATTTCGTACCAAAACAAGCAGGCCGTCCTATTTACTCTTACCGCTTGTCCGTTGTTCACTTCTGGGCTTTGATTTTCACTTATATGTGGGCTGGTTCACACCACTTGCACTACACCGCATTGCCTGACTGGACTCAATCTTTGGGTATGGTATTGTCTTTGATCCTGTTCGCACCTTCTTGGGGCGGTATGATCAACGGTATCATGACTCTGTCTGGTGCATGGGACAAACTGCGTACCGACCCGATTTTGAAATTCTTGATCGTATCTCTGTCCTTCTACGGTATGTCTACCTTCGAAGGCCCGATGATGTCTATCAAAACAGTTAACGCTCTGAGCCACTATACTGACTGGACTGTTGCGCACGTTCATGCCGGTGCATTGGGTTGGGTAGGCTTCGTAACCATCGGTTCCGTTTACTACATGATCCCACGCCTCTTCGGTAAAAACGAAATGTACAGCACCAAATTGGTTGAAGCGCATTTCTGGATTGCAACCATCGGTGTGGTTCTGTATATCGCCGCGATGTGGATTGCCGGTGTGATGCAAGGCCTGATGTGGGGTTCTTTGAACGAAGACGGCACACTGACTTATTCCTTTGTCGAATCTGTAAAACGTACCATGCCTTACTACATGATTCGTTTCACCGGCGGTCTTCTGTACCTGAGCGGTATGTGCATCATGGCATATAACGTTTACCGTACTGCTATCAGTGGTAAAGCGGTTGATGCTGAGATTCCTGCGGTTTCTCAAACCCAACACCACTAATAATAAGAAAGATAGGCTACCAAAATGAAATTGCAACAATTAGCTGAAGAAAAAGTTGGTGTACTGATTGTATTCACCCTGCTTGTAGTCAGCGTCGGCCTTCTGATCGAGGCTGTCCCGCTGTTCTTCTCCAAGGCAGTTACTGAACCTGCGCCAGGCGTGAAACCATACAACGCCTTGCAAGTGGCCGGTCGTGATATTTACGTACGCGAAGGCTGCTACAACTGCCACTCTCAAATGATTCGTCCATTCCGTGCAGAAACTGAACGTTACGGCCACTACTCCGTTGCCGGTGAGTCTGTTTATGACCATCCGTTCCAATGGGGTTCTAAACGTACCGGTCCGGATTTGGCTCGTGTCGGTGGTCGCTATTCTGATGAGTGGCACCGCATCCACCTGCTGAACCCGCGCGACGTTGTGCCGGAGTCCAATATGCCTGCATTTCCATGGCTCGCACGCAATAAAGTCGATGCCGAGGCAACTGTGGCGCATATGAAAGCCCTGCGTAAAGTGGGTACACCTTACAGCGATGAAGAAATTGCCAAAGCACCTGAAATGCTGGCCAACAAATCAGAGCTGGACGCTGTTATCGCCTACCTGCAAGGCTTGGGCTTGGCATTGAAAAACGTAAGGTAACATCATGGACGCTAACTGGGCTCGCTCGCTCTTTACTGTTTGGGTATTCATCAGCTTTATTTTAGTCCTCTATATTGTGTTCAATAGACGCAATAAGAAAAACTATGATGATGCAGCCAGCAGTATTTTCGATAATGACGAACAAAGGCCGTCTGAAAAGGACGATCAAGCTCAGTCAGTCCGTGATCACGGAGCAAAATAATGAACACAACATCCCAATTTACCAGTAGTTTCTGGAGTAT
>NZ_JBQCWZ010000275.1:0-1668 GCF_051956895.1 Neisseria sp. P0021.S006 | reverse complement strand
AGTTCTTTGCCTTCTTTGTTCAATACATATTCAAACGCATTGCCCAAGAATTGCATGGCCATATCTTTGAATGCCAAAGTCGGGCCGTTGGACAGGGCTTGGATTTTGATGCCGTCTGAAAGTGTGCGCACCGGAGTAATGGCTTTGGTACCAAATACTTCTTCGGTGTAGGTGCGGTTGATAATGTCACGTAAATCATCAGCAGGAATGTCGGTGGCAAACAGGCTCATGACTTCAAACGCCAGCTCAGGATAGCTGAGTGTGCGCCATTGGTCTAAAGTAGCACGGTCGATTTGAGGGTATTGCTCAGGCAGCATCAAACCGCCGTCAGGAGCCAAGCCCATCAATAAAATTTCGCTGAATTGCTTGCGTGCGGTTGCACCGCGGGTGCTGATGTATTTCATGGTTTCTTCTCTATAAAAACAAAAATATTGCCGGTCAAAACAGGAAACCTGCCTGAGAACCATCCCGCAAGTCGCCTTATCCCGACCTTAATCCACTATAAACTTTCAGACAACCCCATTACACAGAGGTCGTCTGAAAAACATTATCTATACAAACGCTTGAAACAAGCATTGACGGTTTTCACCGTTACCGACGCAATCGCCTGATCGCGCGAAGAAGGATTCAAAACATCCATCAACTCTTGCGCGGACACCTGATTCGGCGCTTCCTCGCTCGCGCAGCCGCAGATTTTGTCTTCCCACTCGCGCTGTTTTTCCGCGCTCATCGTTAGCGCGATTAAACGCCACTCATTGCGCTTGTTCAACTCCGAACGGCATTGATGATCGACCGCCATCTTCATCACGCTGCCGCCGATACCCGTACCACCGCCCAAACCGCCGAACGCCGAGTCTGAATCATAAGCGCAACCGCCCAACAACGCCGCCACAGAAGCAACGGCAACAATCTTTTTCATATTCATAGCCATCCCTTGCCGCAAGGTCGTCTGAAACGCCCCGCAAAGTCTTTAAACAAGTGCATATTATACCGTAAGCGGTGTGAGATGGGGGATTGTGAAAGTCGGGTATAATCCGTCTTTTTTGGGAAAAAAGAGGATTGATCAATGGTTAAACCGGTTAAATCAAAAAACAAATCAAAAGCTAACTTAAACAAAAACACGCAAAACCCTAAAGAAAATCAAGAAAAAACGGCTGACAAAGGCATTCAAGAGCAGTCAGAGCACACCGCTGAAAATAAGCAGCCTGAATCAAAAGACAATGTACAGAATAAAAATAAACTTACACGCTTATGTAAATTTTTTAAAAAATTATGGAATGGAGATGTTCAAGAAAAAAATAAAAACTCAAAGAAAGCGGAAGAAAATGCTGCTAAAAATAATGCTGCTACACAACAGGAGGAAATTAAACAAGCTGAGACAGTTGAGCAACCAGAAGAGCAAAGAAAACTCTCTGATTATTTGGAAATCATCAGTAAATTATTAGGGTTCTCAGCAATATTAGGAACATTTATTGGTGGATTTTTTATATATGATTATCTTAAAATCATAGATCAATTAAGCATTTTTCCTGAAGTAATTACTAATCCACCTGCTTTAATAGCTACTGCTACTATTTTTGGAGGCATAGTATTATTTTTATATTTCAAATTTTTCGTGGCATTTTTATTAGGAATAAACGCTAAATCAGGGCAAGGATGGAATACTTC
>NZ_JBQCWZ010000274.1:0-1682 GCF_051956895.1 Neisseria sp. P0021.S006 | reverse complement strand
GTACTATCTGTACTGTCTGCGGCTTCGTCGCCTTGTCCTGATTTTTGTTAATCCACTATAGGTCGTCTGAAAACGGGCTAACGGCTGCCCAGCGGCAGTCCGATGTCCGAAATCAGCCTGTCGGGCAGGACGTCATCGCGGAAGCGGTAAAGCTGCGCGGGACGGCCTTTGCTGCCCGATACGCCGGTATCCGACGGCTCGATGAGGTTTTGCTGCTGAATCTGGCGGCGGAAGTTTTGCTTGTGCAGCAATCTGCCGCTGATGGCTTCGACGCTGTTTTGCAGTTGCAGCAGCGTGAATTCGGGCGGCATCAGTTCGAAAATCACGGGGCGGTATTTGATTTTGGCGCGCAGGCGGGACAGTGCGGTCGCCAGTACGCGGCGGTGGTCGTGGCGCATAGGCTGCCCCGTGAGCGTGCAGTCGAAGTTTGCCTGCGGCTCGGCGGCTTCCGCTATCAGGCCGCTTTCATACAGCATTTCATAGCGTTGCAAAACGTATTCTTCCGACCAGTTTTCCGGTTCGACCCCCCAGCACAAATGAATGCGCTTGAGCCGCTTTTGGCGCACTTCCTCCGTATCCGCTGAGTTTGCCCAAATGTGCAGGCGGCTGACGATGCTATCGCGCTGTCCGCCGTCGGTACGCAAATCTTCCCACGGAAAATAGCAGTAGCAGTCCTGCCATTTCGCATCAGGATGCAGGATGTTGTCGGCCGCCTCACGCACCAGCCCCAGATAGCTGACGTACAAGACAGGCATGCCTTGCTCGTTTTGGCGGCGCGTATCGACAAAGGTATAAAGCTGTTCTACATAGCCCATAGGCTGCGATGTCTGCTTGGCGACCCACATCCTGACCCCTGCCTGCAAGGAGTGGCGAAGCGGTGCAAGCAGGCCATTGGGTAATAGCTCTCCTTTGGCAACTGTCAAAACCCTCAAGCTGCCGTTTGTAATGGCGATCAGTACAGGAACCAGCTCGACGATACTTTGCGTATTGGCTGCTGTTTCAGGATAGGCATCCATGCGTGGCTTTCATTCAAGAGAAAACCTTATTGTAAACCAAAGCGGTTTTCAGACGACCTTGCATATTATACTCAAGTTGAGCATAATATAAAACTATTTCAAAATATAAACGGCAAACACCTTCATGCCGTCTGAAAAACCAGCTACAAGGAAACATCATGCAAACCGCCGCCCGCCGCTCGTTCGATTACGATATGCCACTCATCCAAACGCCGACTTCCGCCTGCCAAATCCGTCAGGCATGGGCGAAGGTTGCCGACACGCCCGACCGAGAAACAGCAGGCCGTCTGAAAGACGAAATCAAGGCTTTGTTGAAGGAGAAAAATGCGGTCTTGGTGGCGCATTATTACGTCGATCCGCTGATTCAGGATTTGGCTTTGGAGACGGGCGGATGCGTGGGTGATTCGTTGGAGATGGCGCGCTTCGGCGCGGAACATGAAGCCGATACGCTGGTGGTGGCGGGCGTACGCTTCATGGGCGAGAGCGCGAAAATCCTCTGCCCTGAAAAAACAGTGCTGATGCCTGATTTGGAGGCGGAATGTTCTTTGGATTTGGGTTGTCCCGAAGAAGCGTTTTCAGCGTTTTGTGACCAACACCCCGACCGTACGGTCGTAGTGTACGCCAACACTTCCGCTGCCGTAAAAGCGCGTGCCGACTGGGTGGTAA
>NZ_JBQCWZ010000273.1:0-1685 GCF_051956895.1 Neisseria sp. P0021.S006 | reverse complement strand
GTTTCAACACACAGCCGCCCGAAGGCGGCTGGCCGCTTGAAAACTGTTCAACAACAGAGCATTCAGGGTTTCAACACACAGCCGCCCGAAGGCGGCTGGAAGACCAACCGTTTTGTGTATCGGTTGCGGTCTGTTTCAACACACAGCCGCCCGAAGGCGGCTGGAGCCTATATCAAAAGCCTTGCTCCATCAGGTTTCGCAGCCCCGATTTCGCTAAGCTCCCAAGAAAAGCGCGAACGCGAGTATAACACAGCCTTTTCCGTTACACCCGCATTCGCAATATCCTGATTGTTAAAGAACAATCCCCATTCGCCAACCCTGCCGCATTTTCATGAGAACCGCAGGTTGGCGATTCACACAATCAACGTATCCTTAAACACATCTACTGCCGGTCTTGCGCCGTGGTGTTCTACTTTCCGCCTCCATTTGCTGCCTAAATGGTAAAAACGCAGACTGTCGGTTTCAGGGTTGTAGATTTTCAAGAGTTTGTCTTTTAAAACAACCCACTGGTCGGGCGCGATGTCGCATTCGAATACCGAATATTGCACGCGCACGCCGTAGTCCAAACACAATTTTGCCACGCGCCGCAGCCTTGCCTGTCCTTCCGCGTCTTCCAGCGAAATATCGTAAGTAATCAACATTAGCATTTTGTATTCCCATATACAGGCTGCTTTAAAAGTCGTCTGAAAACGTCCAATCCGTTTCCAGACGACCTGCAAACCTATCTCATCAAAAACGGCGGATATTCCGCCAAATCCCCGCGCAAATGCCGCGCCAACAGCATTGCCTGAATATACGGCAGCAAGCCGATTTCTACTTCTTCGCCTAAAAACGGATGAACGATTTTCTCTTGCTTTTTCTCCTGCAAGGCTTGAAATAACAACTTACGCGCATCGGCTTTCAGGCTCACCGCGCCGCTTGCCTCGGCAACAAAATCCTGTGGTTTTATTTGCCCGCGATTAATCAGTGACAACACCAACCTGTCCGCCCACCACGCGCGGAATTCTTCCAAAATATCCTGCGCCAAACTGTCGCGCCCCGGTCGGTCGGCGTGTAGAAAGCCCACCTGCGGGTCTAGCCCCACGCCTTGCAGCGCGCCGCTGATGTCCTTGCCCAACAGACTGTACACAAACGACAACAGCGCATTCACCCCGTCTCTGGGTGGACGGCGGTTACGCCCGTCAAAAGAAAAGCCGCTTTTTTCGCTCAAAAGCTGCCCGAACACGCCGAAATAACGCGCCGCCGCATCGCCTTCAATACCGCGCACCACGTCCAGCTCCGCCGCGCCCTTCAACTGCCGCAGCGAAATATTCAAAGAATCGACCGCACCTTGAATCGCCACATTCTCGCCATAATTGCGAATCTGCCGCTGAAGCACCCGCTTACTCGCCTGAATCTTTGCCGCGATGATATTGCGCGCAATCGGCACAGGATTTTGCTCCGACACCCGATACTGCGCCCGACGCAACAGCACATTGCCGCTCTGCCGCCCCTGAAGCCGTCCCAAATAACGCCCGTTTTCGGTAAAAAACGCCAAATTCACATTATTTTCGCCGCAAAACCCCAACAGAAACGGCGACACCAGCACATTCCCAAAACAGAAAATATGCCCGATGGAATGCACCGGCAACTGCGCCACCTTCTTACGCTCCTGCTCCACCACCAACGTCTCCCGCTCCTTATGC
>NZ_JBQCWZ010000272.1:0-1685 GCF_051956895.1 Neisseria sp. P0021.S006 | reverse complement strand
GTGTGTTTTTCGCCGACCAGGCCTGTGCGTGAAGCAGCTTTCGGTACAGTATCCGTCGTCATGATGGCACGCGCCGCGTCCGACCAGAATGCAGGGCGTACTTGCGGCAAAGCGGCCACAATTTTATCCACAGGCAGCGGCTCCAAAATCACGCCGGTCGAAAACGGCATAATCTGATTGGATTGGCAGCCGACCTGTTCTGCCGCCGCCGCGCACACTTTAATCGCGTCCAGACGGCCTTGTGCGCCGGTACCCGCATTGGCATTGCCCGTATTGATGACTAAGGCACACACACCGTCTTGGTCAAACAGATGCGACTTGGCAATATGCACCGGCGCGGCGCAGAAACGGTTTTGCGTAAACACCGCGCCCACCGTATGACCGCCGCCCAACACCATCAGCGTCAAATCGTCGCGGTCTTGTTGCTTGATGCCGGCACGACCTGTAAACAGACGGATGCCGTCGATTTCCAACAATTCGTCTGCACGTTTTTCAGTCAAATTTACAGC
Organism: Neisseria sp. P0021.S006; assembly: GCF_051956895.1. Lineage (NCBI taxonomy): Bacteria > Pseudomonadati > Pseudomonadota > Betaproteobacteria > Neisseriales > Neisseriaceae > Neisseria > Neisseria sp. P0021.S006. The sequence continues at coordinate 1,176 of NZ_JBQCWZ010000272.1, read as the reverse complement.
CATATCATTTTCTCCTGTTTACACTATTTTCAGACGGCCTAAACGCTATACGCCCAATAAGGGAATCAAGATAGGCACCAATATCGCCGTCAACACGCCGTTGAGCGTCAAGCCCAAACCGGCATATGCGGCCATACGGCGGCCGTATTCCAAAGACGCCGCAATACCCATCGCATGTGAGGCCGTACCCAAAGACATTCCTACTGAAGAAGGCATATACAACGCCCCTTTCAACACTTTATATCCGACCATCTGTCCAAAAAGCCCGGCAATAATCACCGTTGCTGCCGTAATCGCCGGAATACCGCCGATAGACGCCGTGATTTCAATCGCAATCGGATTCGTCACGGATTTAGAAGCCAGCGACAGAATCACTTCGCGCGAAGCGCCCAGCCATTTGGCAAAATACACGCCCGTAACAATACCTGTCACGCTGCCCGCCAACTGCGACAGCACCACCGGCAACCACTGGCTGCGGATACGGTCCCAATTTCGATAAAGCGGCACGGCCAGCAACACGACTGCCGGTTTCAACCAAAAATCAATAAAGTGAGAAGCAGAATGGTACAGCTCGTAATCGATGGCAAATACCTTCAAATACCCCATCAACACCAGCGTACTGATCAATACCGGATTACACAGCACATTCCCCGTGCGCGCCCGAATCTGCACTGCCAAAGCATATACGGCCAAAGTCAGGAACAACATGACCGAGGGCATACGCAACAGCCCGTCTATGTTCATCACATCCACCTCCTGACCCACTCATGCACTTTGCCGGTCACCAACAATACGCAGATCGTACTGCCGATTGTGGCCGTCAAAATCGAAAACCAGTCGTTTGCAATCACGTCCAAATAGCTGATGACGGCCACGCAAGGCGGCACCAAAAACAAAGTCAGGTTCGCCATCAAAATATCTGCCAGCTCTCCCACCCAAGACAATTTGACCCAGCCGGCCTGAAGCGCGGCAAACAGCAAAGCCATGCCGACAATACTGCCCGGCAGCTTCAACCCCAAAATCCAAACGGCCGTCTCGCCCAAAGCCAGGCAACCCAATACCACCAATAAGGCACGAATAATATTCATTAAGCCGGTTTCTCCTTATCCTTTTTCAGACGGCCTCAAAAAATTTATTAATCATTGAATCATATCGTGCCACAGGCCGTCTGAAAAG
>NZ_JBQCWZ010000271.1:0-1692 GCF_051956895.1 Neisseria sp. P0021.S006 | reverse complement strand
CTTTAAATTTACGAGAAAAAGACCCGTATTTGGAGCGGGAGAAACAACGTTACGCTCATCCGTTGCCCAGCCGTGAATGGGTCATTGAATTATTGGAACAAAAAGGTGTGCCGACAAAAATCGAAGCTTTGGCACATGAATTGTCGATTACAGAAGATGAATATGAATTCTTCGAGCGCCGTCTGAAAGCGATGGCACGCGATGGCCAGGTGTTGATTAATCGACGTGGGGCGGTGTGTGCGGCAGAAAAATTGGCATTGGTTAAATGCCGTGTCGAAGCGCATAAAGACGGTTTTGGTTTTGCCGTGCCGCTTACGCCGACAGGTGAGGGCGATTTCGTCTTGTATGAGCGTCAGATGCGCGGCGTGATGCACGGGGATATTGTTACCGTGCGTCCTGCCGGTATCGACCGCAGAGGCCGTCGCGAAGGTACGGTTTTGGATGTGGTGGAGCGTGCGCAGTCTAAAGTGGTCGGCCGTTTTTATATGGATCGCGGCGTGGCGATTTTGGAGGCAGAAGACAAACGTTTGAATCAAAGCATTGTTTTGGAACCTGAAAGTGTAGCGCGCTTTAAACCGCAATCCGGTCAAGTCATTGTTGGTGAAATTGAGACTTACCCCGAGCAAAACCGCCCTGCCGTAGCGAAAATTATTGAAGTATTGGGTGATTATGCCGACAGCGGTATGGAAATCGAAATCGCCGTGCGCAAGCACCATTTGCCGCACCAATTTAGCGAAGCGTGTGTCAAAGCTGCGAAGAAAATTCCCGATCATGTGCGTAAAACCGACTTGAAAGGGCGCGTGGACCTACGAGATTTGCCTCTGGTAACCATCGATGGCGAAACTGCGCGGGACTTTGACGATGCGGTTTTTGCCGAAAAAATCGGCCGCAATTACCGCTTGGTGGTGGCGATAGCCGATGTCAGTCATTATGTCCGCCCTGATGACACGATTGATGTAGATGCTCAAGAACGCAGTACCAGCGTGTATTTCCCGCGCCGTGTGATTCCGATGCTGCCGGAGAATTTGTCCAACGGCATCTGCTCGCTCAATCCTGATGTCGAACGCCTGTGTATGGTGTGCGATATGGTGATTACTTATGCCGGCAATATCAAGGAATACCGTTTCTATCCGGCAGTAATGCGTTCGCATGCGCGACTGACTTATAATCAAGTTTGGGATTGGATTTCAGACGGCCGGGATCATCCGTTTAAACCGCAAATCGATACTCTGTATAAATTATTCAAAATCTTGCAGAAAAAACGTTTCGAGCGTGGCGCGGTTGAGTTTGAGAGCATTGAAACCCAGATGATTTTCGACGACAACGGTAAAATCGACAAGATTGTTCCCGTTGTACGCAACGATGCGCACAAGCTGATTGAAGAATGTATGCTGGCGGCGAATGTTTGCGCGGCAGAGTTCTTGCTGAAAAACAAACATACGGCTTTGTTCCGCAATCACTTGGGCCCGACTCCCGAAAAACTGGCTACTTTACGCGAGCAGCTTGGTTTGCTGGGTCTGAGTTTGGGCGGCGGCGATAATCCGACGCCGAAAGACTATGCTGCGCTTGCCGAACAATTTAAAAACCGTCCGGATGCGGAGCTGTTGCAAGTGATGATGTTGCGTTCTATGCAACAGGCGGTTTATGAGCCGCATTGCGACGGTCACTTTGGTTTGGCTTATGGTGCATATG
>NZ_JBQCWZ010000270.1:0-1694 GCF_051956895.1 Neisseria sp. P0021.S006 | reverse complement strand
AATAATGTGAAAAGAATGGAATTATAGCAAAAGGCCGTCTGAAACTTGCTTGCTTTCAAGTTTCAGACGGCCTTTGTATGGATAAACCGTTTTAGTCGGCGGCGTGCCAAGGTTTTTGCATACCGGCGTGGAAACTCGGTTTTTCTCCGCCCCACAAGGTGTCGATGTCGTAGAAGTCGCGCACGGCAGGGAGCATGACGTGGACAACGAGGTCGCCTGCGTCGACAAGCGTCCATTCGCCGCTGTCGCCTTCGGTGCTGAGGATTTCGAAACCGGCTTCTTTCAAATCGACGGCAACGTTGTTTGCCAGTGCTTTGACTTGGCGTGTGCTGTCGCCGCTGGCAATAATCATGCGGGCGAACAGGGAGGTTTTGTCTTGGGTTTCCAAAACAGAGATGTCTTTGGCTTTGATGTCTTCGAGGGCGTTTACGGCCACTTCGACCATTTTTTGCAGGTCTTGCAATTCTTGTTCGTTCATTATTTTCCTAATTGAAATGTTTTCAGACGGCATTATAGCTTATCTGCCTGAATAAACGCTATTTTTCATAGAGTTTGTGTTGGCGGATGTATTGGGCGACCGGTTGCGGCAGGCCGTCTGAATGGTGCGTTTTGGCAAGATTGGCACGGATTTGGGTGGAGCTGGTGTTGTGCAGCGGCGCGTTGAGGATGCGGACGCTGCCGTTTTGCAGTGCTTCGCCGAGCCATGCGTGCAATTCGCGCGGGGTTTTGTTGAGGTTGTCGCCTTGTCGCATGGCGATGGCGATATGGGTCTGGCGCACGAGGGTTTGCCATTTTTTCCATGTGTGCAGCTGCATCAGGCTGTCGCTGCCCATCAGCCACCACAGTTGCGCGCTGGGAAACTGCTGGCGGAAGATTTGGACGGTGTCAAACGTATAAGTTGCGCCGTCGCGGACGATATCACAGTCGCTGGCGGCGAATTTCGGCTCGTCGGCGATGGCGAGTTCAACCATATTGAGGCGCTCTTGTGCCGGCGTGCGCGTGCTGTCTTTGTGGTACGGGTCGCCTGCCGGCAGGAAGACGACGAGATCCAAACCGATTTCGTCGGCGAAGGCGCGGGCGATGTGGAGGTGGCCGTTGTGAATGGGGTCAAACGTGCCGCCGAATAATCCGATGTTTTTCATTTCGTGGTGATGTCTGCGTTAGATGTTTTGGCCGTCTGAAGCAGGCAGACTGCCGTCAACAATCAGGTTGAGCTTGCCTGTGGTCGGGTGAATGACTAGGCCATGGATGGCGATGTTGTCGGGCATCAGCGGATGTTTGCGAATCAGCTCGACGGTATGGCGCACGCTGTCTTCGACATCGTCAAAACCGGTCAGCCAGCCGTCCAAATCGATACCGGCATTGCGCAGGGTTTCGATGCGGTCGTCGGGGATATTGCTGTCGTGTACGCGTTGGAGGAACTCTTCGGCGTGCAATCCGCGCATACCGCAATCGTGGTGGGCAATGACCATGATTTCTTTGACTTTAAGTTCAAATACGGCCACCAACAAACTGCGCATCACCGAACCCCAAGGGTGGGTCACCAGCGCGCCGGCGTTTTTGATGAGCTTGGCATCGCCGTTTTTCAAACCCAACGCGTTGGGCAGCAATTCGATAATGCGCGCGTCCATGCAGGAGAGGATGGCCAGCTCGCGGCCGGGGTATTTGTTGGTAAAGTATTTTTCGTATTCGCC
>NZ_JBQCWZ010000269.1:0-1705 GCF_051956895.1 Neisseria sp. P0021.S006 | reverse complement strand
TAATGGGCAATGAAGGCGAAGGCATGCGCCGCCTGACGCGCGAGCATTGCGATATGCTGGTATCGATTCCGATGTTTGGCACGGTAGAAAGCATGAACGTTTCCGTCAGCGCGGGCATGGTATTGAGCGAAACCCGCCGTCAACGGGTGTTGAAAGCAGAGAAATAACGCTTAGGTTTGTGAACAGAAAACGTCGTCTGAAAACCGGAAATTTGGTTTTCAGACGACGTTTGTTATAGGCGGATTAGCACCGTCATTCCCGCGCAGGCGGGAATCCATCGTAAAACTTGAGAAACCCTTATTTGAAAAACAGTTTCCGAATTTCAAAAATAGATTCCCGCCGTAGCCTGTCCTCGCGTAGGCGGGGGCGGGAATGACGACAACCGGTAAATTGCGTAACGAGAATAAAGTAACTTAGATATAGGTATTTTTTATTTGAATTTAGACTATTGACGGTTTAACTTCCTCCTACATAGCAAACGTCGTCTGAAAACCAGATTTCCAGTTTTCAGACGACGTTTTATTCAGAGGCTATTCTATTTATCCGACCATTTCATCGACTTTGCGTTGATAGCTTTTCAACAGCTCCGCCGAGCGGGCAAAGCGTTCGGCTTCATCGTTCAATGATGCGTACCGCACCTTGGCGGTTGACGACGGTCGGTACGCCGATATACACACCGTTTTGTCCGAACTCGCCTTCTAGCAAGGTGGAAACGGGCAATACGACGCCTTGATTGTGCAGGATGGCGTTGGAGATGCGGCTTAAGCCCATGCCGATGCCGTGGCTGGTCGTGCCTTTGGCGGCGATGACTTCGTAGGCGGCATTGCGCACGTTGTTATAGATTTTGTCCATACGCGCCTGCCCGTCTTCCGATTGTTCCAGCATCTTCTGAACCGACATACCGGCGATGTTGGCGGTGCTCCAAAGCGCAATGATGCTGTCGCCGTGTTCGCCGATCATCATGGCATCGACGCTCCAAGGCGCGACGTCGAACTCGTTGCCCAAGCAAACGCGGAAACGGGCGGAGTCAAGGATGGTGCCCGAGCCGATAACGCGCTCTTTGGGCAGGCCTGAGAAGCGCAGAACGGTATAAGACAGTACGTCCACAGGATTGGAGGCAACCAAGAAGATACCGTCAAAGCCGGAAGCCATGACTTTCGAAACGATGTCGTGGAAGATGCGCAGGTTTTTGTTGATTAAGTCCAAACGGGTTTCGCCGGGTGCCTGCGCCGCGCCCGCGCAAATACACACGATGTCTGCATCCGAACAATCATCGTAATCGCCGACGTAAATGCGTGCAGGCGAAGCGGCATAAGGCATTCCGTGGCGGAAGTCGCGCGCCTCGCCTTCAGCACGCGTGCGGTTGATGTCGATTAAAACCATATCGTCGCACAAGGCTTGGTTGAGCATGGAATAGGCGTAGCTGACACCGACCGCACCCAAGCCCACAACGACTACTTTGTTACCAACTTTTTTCATGTTTATTCCTGTTTGTTTGTGAATAGGAATTATTAATAACACTTGGACGGGATGGCGTCAAATTTCAGACGACCTCTACCCGCAGCACATCCACAATCAACTTAAACACATTCGAATGCCCGCGGCGGCTGGGGAGTAGAGGTAAAGCGGATCGTAAGTAATGGCGTATTCGGGGAAGAGCTCGACCAGTTGTCCCGAATGGAGTGCATCTGCCAAGCTCATACTG
>NZ_JBQCWZ010000268.1:0-1706 GCF_051956895.1 Neisseria sp. P0021.S006 | reverse complement strand
ATGAAGACGGCAGTCTGGCAAGATGGACGCTGTACTCCAGTGCTTCGCCTTTGGTCAATCCGGACTACTCGCTCAATGTTGTTCCTGAATTTAAAGTCTGCAGTTATGTGACTGAAGTGAAAAACGGAGCGGTTTCAGCATTCTTACCAAAGAGATATGGTAATGCGATTAAAGCAAAACTGGCCAGAATCAACATCGAACAAATCTAATTTGATTTGATTCCTATATATCTCATTTAATGAACCCGTTATTTATGAGCAAACACATTCTCCTCGGCATTACTGGCGGTATTGCGGCGTATAAATCTTGTGAACTGGTCAGACTACTGAAAAAGCAAGGACATTCTGTATCAGTAGTGATGACGGATTCTGCGACAGAATTTATCTCCCCGCTGACTTTCCAAGCTTTAACCGGCAATCCTGTTTTATCGGATACCTATTCAGGTGCTTCCAATAATGGCATGGCGCACATCAATCTGACGCGTGAAGCCGACGCATTTCTTATTGCGCCTGCAACTGCCAATACGATTGCCAAAATTGCCAACGGATTGGCTGATAATCTACTGACCAACTTGGTAGCAGCCAGGAAATGCCCTTTGGCTGTTGCGCCTGCAATGAATGTCGAAATGTGGAACAACCCTGCCAATCTGCGCAATATTGAGCAGCTGGTTTCAGACGGCATTACCGTGTTTTACCCAAACAGCGGCGAACAGGCTTGCGGCGAAACAGGCACTGGCAGGATGGTCGAAGCGGTCGATCTGGCTGATTTGCTAGAGGATTTATGGACACCCAAGCTACTGAGCGGTAAAAAAGTTCTGATTACAGCCGGCGCAACGTTTGAAGCCATCGATCCTGTTCGCGGCATTACCAATATTTCCAGCGGACAAATGGGCATAGCTTTAGCGCGTGCCTGCCGTGCTGCCGGAGCGGAGGTCACGCTGATTTACGGTCAAATTCAGACGGCCTTGCCCGCAGGCTTAACTCATTCTGAACAGGCTGTCAACGCAGAAGCCATGTATCAGGCGGTTCATCGCCATATTCCGAAACAAGATGTCTTTATTTCCGTTGCAGCTGTTGCAGACTATAAAGTCAAAAACAGCAGCAACGAGAAACTGAAGAAAAACGGCAATCAGCCCCCGGTTATCGAACTGACGGAAAATCCGGATATTCTCGCATCCGTTGCCGCCTTGCCTTCTCCACCATTCTGCGTCGGCTTTGCTGCAGAAAGCCATCAGGTTTTGGAATTTGCACGGGCAAAACGTTTGCGCAAAAACGTACCTATGCTGGTAGCCAACCAAGTTTCCGTTTCCATGGGTAAGCCAACCAATCAAATCACCATTATTGATGACCTTGCTGAAACCTCATTTCCGGAAACATCGAAACGCCAAGCGGCAGATGAAATCGTCAAACGCCTGGCTGAATTATTGGCTTAATCAAACAAAAGGCCGTCTGAAAATTTTTCAGACGGCCTTTGTTCAAACACATTACATTACAAACCCAATTCGCGCAGAAAACGAATATCGTCTGCCCAACCGGATTTCACTTTCACCCAAATCTTCAAGAAGACTTTGGTATCAAACAATTTTTCCATATCAAGGCGGGCTTCAGTAGAAATTTTCTTCAATTTCTCCCCACCCTTGCCAATCAAAATCGCCTTTTGGCTGTCTTTATCGACCAACACCGCGATATAAATGCGGAACAGTCCGC
>NZ_JBQCWZ010000267.1:0-1720 GCF_051956895.1 Neisseria sp. P0021.S006 | reverse complement strand
CTGTATCTCTATACTTTATGCATGATAACCAAGAAAATATTAGATGTAGCAAGGAAATATCTTATATTCAATATAAAAAAAATTATTTATATAAAAAAGATTATTTTATCACCAATTAAAATTAAAAATTTACTCAAACAATTAATAGGAGAATTATTATGGCAACAGTTCAAAATGCACAAATTCGGCAGCATTTTATTCGCATGGGCATGCCTAAAAAGGAGATTGATAGCATCATGCGGGATAATGTTATTATGCAAAAGACTCATATTTTTATCAATAAATGGGGGCTATCAAGTATTCGTGTCGATCATCATGTTCCAGCCACTTATACAACGAGAAAATTAAGAGGAGACATTGAATACCGTGAGATGGTATTTGGAAAAGATTATCTTACGGCTTCTGATTATGCCCATGAAATCGAGCATGGTATTTCTGATACTCTTTATAGACTAGATCTTGCTGATGAGAGAAATCCAACAAAAAACCTTACTGCAAATGAGTATGCCCGCCGTTTTTTGTATGAAGAAGGAAAAGCCGAATACAACCGTTTTCAGTTTGATTTGCGGAACAATCCCAAAGAAACCAAATACGGATCGGATACGGCAGCAATCAAGGCGATGAACCAACAACAGGCTGTTGATTATTTTGCCCACAAAATGAAAACCCAAAACCCCAGCGGACAGCCCGACCATACTTATTGGACATGGGCGAAATCTGTATTCCTTAAGGAAACCAATCCAAACCTGCTAAACGGTAAAACTCCGGCCGAAAAGCAAAAAATTCTGCAATCAGGAATGGATGAAGCAGCGCCTGACCATCCCAACAGACTGTTTGGCGTAGGTGACGAGCGGGTTCGCTTTCAGAAAACCGATCCAAATATGCCGCTTAGTCTGATGCCGATGATGGCGCGTGGAAATCCTACGCTGATGGTGGTATTTGTACCTGCCAACAGCCGTTTGGCAGACGGTACGGTAACGACGGCTGCAAGAACAGCGTTATATTATTCTTCAGGCGGAAAGCAGGGGGCGATTGAATTCGGTATCGGTGGCGCGGGCAAGAGTGTCAGCTTCAACGATAATTTAGTAAATTACTCAAAAAGTGCGTATGCGGCACTGATTACTTCAGCCAGTAGGCTTCATTCCAATGCAGTGAACCGCTTGGCTACTTTGGTCGAACAGCAAAAATCCGAACAGGCATCAGGAAAAGGCAAAGAAATTCATAATGAAAACGAAGCTTTGAAAGCTTTGCAGGATTTACTGAACAAAGCCAATATTTCACTTGATTTGCAGGGCGGAGTGGATAATCTTCAGCAGAATTTTGACCAAATTGCCAAAAATTACCATACTCCTCTTGCTATCGAGCTGTATGGAGAAGAGTTGCTCACGACTTCGGTGGAGGATGGAGTGAGTTTTGATATGGATGGCGACGGGATGGCCGAACAGACGGCTTGGCTCAAAAAAGGCAGCGGTTTTTTGGTTTGGGATAAAAATGGAGACGGCATGGTAAACGACGGAACGGAGATGTTTGGTGAGGCAACAGTTATGTCTGACGGCAAGCGCGCAGAAAACGGCGTAGAAGCTTTGAAAGATTTGGACAGCGACAATAATAATATCATTAATCAATATGATGAATTGTGGGGCGAGCTAAGAATCTGGCATGACGAAAACAGTAACGGGAAAACGGAGGAAGGAGAGCTTTCTCTATTGTCCGACTTGGA
>NZ_JBQCWZ010000266.1:0-1723 GCF_051956895.1 Neisseria sp. P0021.S006 | reverse complement strand
TCCTAAGGCTGTGTTTTAATATAGTGTTGATAGGCGTACTTGGCTTCAATGTATTCAACAGGATAGGTTTATTCCTAACCGCCCAAAGCAGCACCTTTGAAGGCAAGCAAGTTGTATTGCAGGCAAGAAACGATGCCAACATTCTTGGCAGCAATGTTATTTCCGATAATGGCACCCGGATTCAAGCAGGCAATCATGTTCGCATTGGTACAACCCAAACTCAAAGTCAGAGCGAAGGCTATCATCAAACCCAAAAATCAGGCTTGATGAGCGCAGGGATTGGCTTCACGATTGGCAGCAAGACAAACACACAAGAAAACCAATCCCAAAGCAACGAACATACAGGCAGTACCGTAGGCAGCTTGAAAGGCGATACCACCATTGTTGCAGGCAAACACTACGAACAAATCGGCAGTACCGTTTCCAGCCCAGAAGGCAACAATATCATCCATGCCCAAAGCATAGACATTCAAGCGGCACACAACAAATTAAACAGTAATACCACCCAAATCTATGAACAAAAAGGCTTAACGGTGGCATTCAGTTCGCCCGTTACCGATTTGGCACAACAAGCGATTGCCGTCGCACAAAGCAGCAAACAAGTCGGACAAAGCAAAAATGGTCGTGTCAATGCCATGGCAGCTGCCAATGCAGGCTGGTAAGCCTATCAAACAGGTAAGAGTGCACAAAACTTAGCCAATGGTACAACCAATGCCAAACAAGTCAGCATCTCTATAACCTACGGCGAACAGCAAAACTGACAAACCACCCGAGTTCAAGCAAGCCAAGCCCAAGCGAGTCAAATTCAAGCAGGCGGTAAAACCACATTAATCGCCACAGGCGCAGCAGAACAATCCAATATCCACATTACCGGCTCAGATGTTGCCGGCAAAGCAGGAACCGGCCTGATTGCCGATAACGACATCACACTCCAATCCGCCGAACAAAGCAGCAGCGAACGCAGCAACAACAAAAGCAGCGGCTGGAACGCAGGTGCTGCCGTATCATTCGGACAAGGAGGCTGGTCTAGGCTTTACCGCAGGCGGCAATGTCGGCAAAGGCTACGGCAATGGCGATAGCGTAACCCACCGCCATAGCCACATAGGAGAAAAAGGCAGCCAAACCCTTATCCAAAGTGGTGGCGATACCATCATCAAAGGCGCACAAGTATGCGGCACAGGCGTACAAGTTAATGCCAAAAACCTAAGTATTCAAAGCGTACAAGATAGCGAAACCTATCAGAGCAAACAGCAAAACGGCAATGTCCAAGTTACCGTCGGTTACGGATTCAGTGCAAGCGGCAGTTACAGCCAAAGCAAAGTCAAAGCAGACCATGCCTCGGTAACCGAGCAAAGCGGTATTTATGCCGGAGAAGACGGCTATCAAATCAAAGTCAGAGACAACACAGACCTCAAGGGCGGCATCATCACCTCCGGCAAGAGTGCCGAAGACAAAGGAAAAAACCTTTTTCAGACGGCCACCCTTACTGCCAGCGACATTCAAAACCACAGCTACTATGAAGGCAAAAGTTTCGGTATCGGGGCAAGTGTTGCAATCAGCGGTGAATCAATGGGGCAAAACCGTCCTGCCGATTCCGGCCCGGGAATCCGCTTGACTGATGCTTCTAAAGGTCAAAACAACAATAACGCCATCGGCTACGGCAGCGACGGAGACAGCAAAAACAGCACCACCCGCAGCGGTATCAACACCCGCAACATACACA
>NZ_JBQCWZ010000265.1:0-1725 GCF_051956895.1 Neisseria sp. P0021.S006 | reverse complement strand
CTATTACATGAGTAAAATGCATTGTTAAATAAAAATACCATATCTAGTAGTCTTGTGTTTTAATTCGCACCATATATTGTGTTTTGTGGTATTGCAATGAGTAGCTTGAAATTTACAGTTGAGCAAATTGTCTGGCAGGAAGTGCCGGGCGAAGTGTCGCTGGCATTTCTGTTTTCAGGTTGTCCGCTGCGTTGTAAAGGTTGCCATAGTGCCGATACATGGAAAGAGGGCATTGGCACGGAATTGACCGAGGATTATTTAAAAGGCCGTCTGAAACGCTATCGCGGATTAATCAGCTGTGTGTTGTTTATGGGCGGAGAATGGCAACCGAAATCCTTGCAGAAAATGCTGGCCATTGTTGCCCAGGAAGGTTTGAAAGCCTGCTTGTACACCGGCCTAGAGCGTGAGGAGCTGGAGGCGGCCTCAGACGGCATTCTGCCTTATTTGACGTATCTGAAAACCGGCCGCTGGCAGATGGAGCTGGGCGGCTTAGACAGTCCGGCCACCAATCAGAAGTTTATCGATTTGCGCACGGGCGAGGTGTTGAACCGCTTGTTTATCAAAGACAAACCTGCGCCTAAAGTTTTTCCAGTGGCTTCAATTTAGCTTAATGCTGTATTGCACTGATTTAAATTGAATTTATTGTATTCGCTGACAGCGATGTTTCAGACGGCCTGACCGTCATTGCTTGATAAATCATCCAAACCATACAGGAGAATTAACATGATTCGGCTGCATCCCGAACAGTTAAACGGAAAACTACAATTTATGCGCGACTACATCAGCGCGCAAAACGCGGCGGACGGCTCGAAAATGGACGCCAACGCCAATGTTACCCAGAAAAACATCGCCACGATGGAAGCGGAAATCATGAAAGACTTTTTCGTGCAGATTAACCGCGCCCAAGTATCGCGTAAAATCGCCGAAATTTTCGACCAATTCGTCGCCGACGAATACATCCGCCAAATTGAGGCGCATGAGATTTATGTACACGACGAAACCAGCCTCAAGCCTTATTGTGTGTCGGTTACGCTGTATCCCTTCCTGCTCGACGGCTTAAGCAAACTCGGCGGCGAATCTAAGGCACCGCAACATCTGGCTTCGTTTTGCGGTTCGTTTATCAACCTGGTGTTTGCCATCAGCGCGCAATTTGCCGGCGCGGTGGCAACGGTGGAATTTCTGACTTATTTCGACTACTTCGCCCGCAAGGACTACGGCGACGATTATTTGGAAACCCACGGCAAAGAAATCGCCAACCATATGCAGCAGGTGGTGTACAGCATCAACCAGCCTGCCGCCGCGCGCGGTTATCAGAGCGTGTTTTGGAATATTTCCGTTTACGATCAATACTATTTCGACGCGATGTTCGGCGATTTCGTCTTCCCCGATTTCAGCAAACCGGTGTGGGCGAGCGTGGCGAAGCTGCAAAACTTCTTCCTCAAATGGTTCAATCAGGAACGCACCAAAGCCGTTTTGACTTTCCCCGTCGTGACCGCTGCGATGCTGACCGACGGCGGCAAATGCAAAGACACCGTGTTTGCCGACGAAATGGCGAAAGAGTTGGCGGAAGGCAATTCCTTCTTCGTCTATCTTTCCGACAATCCCGACTCCTTGGCTTCCTGCTGCCGCCTGCGCAACGCCATCGAAGACCGCACCTTCAGCTACACACTCGGCGCGGGCGGTGTGGCGACCGGTTCCATCAACGTCATCACCATTAACATGAAC
>NZ_JBQCWZ010000264.1:0-1726 GCF_051956895.1 Neisseria sp. P0021.S006 | reverse complement strand
CATTAATAGTAACAGGTCCTACGGTAATATTATTAGCTTTAACACTAGTAACTTTAATATCATCTTTTAAATTCACTTTAATATCAGCAGCATTTTCACCGTCTGTAACAACCACTTCGGTATTCGTACCATTTACAAAATTCACTTTGCCATGGGTATTAATACGTGATGTTTCTTTACCATTATTTTTAATGTTAAAGCCTGCATTGTAATAAGCTTGGTATAATTGGCTACCATTTACAGCATCGTTTGATTCAGCAGTAATTCGACCTGCACCCACATTTTGGATTTGGCGAACAAGAGAGCCATCTCCCACAGAAACCGCACCTGTTGATTCTTTAGTGAAAGAATCACCAAAATCAAAATCAATTATCGTTTTATATGAAGAGGTGCCGTTATAATTAATTGTTTTTGAATTTGCACCATCATCAAAAGATTCTAATTTAGTAGCAGCATCATTAAACACATTTTTTGCCCCTGCAGAACTTGAGCCTAGAGCAACTGAATCTTCATGAGTATTAGTAGAATCAGAACCTAACGCAACAGAATTTGCGGCAGTCGCATTACCACCAATAGCAATACTGCTGATACCAGTCGCATTTCCTAAAATAGCTGCAGAATTAGTTTCACTCGCCTTAGAATTTCTACCCATCGCAACAGAATTATAACCCTCAGCTTTGGTGCTTTCACCAATAGCAATAGAACTCATACCTGAAGCATTGCTTTGGGTACCAAATGACATAGCATCCGCGGCAGATGAGGTTGAATTCGATCCTATAGCAACAGTATTAACCGCTTTTGCATTCGCTTGATTACCAATTGCAATAGAAGAAGATCCACTTGCGTTAGATGAATGACCTAAAGCTGCTGAATCATGCCCATCAGCGTGAGCCATTTCACCTACAGCAGTTGCAGAAGAACCTTTAGCAACAGCAATAGGCCCAACTGCAGTAGACCAATGCCCATATGCTCTTGAGGAATCACCTAATGCAACGCTATGACCTCCTGTTGCCTTAGATACAACCCCTAAAGCAATTGAGCGCTCGGCTGTCGCCTGAGCTTGAATACCATAAGCAGCAGAAGCTTGGCCACTTGCAACTGAACGTACACCAATAGTAACTGCATTTTCTCCACTCGCATTAGCTATAAAGCCTAAAGCAATAGCATCATTTCCTGATGATTTTGCGCCATTACCCATAGCGATCGCTCCACGACCACTTGCATTTGATTCATTACCGATAGCGGTTGCTAAACCTTCTACGCCGCTAGCTTTTGCGCCATAACCAATTGCCGTACCACGTCCGGATGCATTACTACCACCACCAATTGCAACACCACCAGTTCCCCAACCATCTGCATTGTTACCAATGGCAACTGTTTCTCTATTGGTTGATCGAGCTTTATTACCAATTGCAATATTGTATTTGTTGTAATCAGCATCTCCCTCTACTTTAGCTCCTGTACCAATAGCAATAGAGTCTGCCGTATTAGAATTAGCACTATTACCTAAAACAACTGCGTTAGTTCGATCAGCTACTGCACCAGTTCCGCCGATAACTGTATTTTTATCATTTACGACAACATTGGTTTCAGCCATTGCGCTTGTAGTTGCACCTGCTAAAACTGCAGCGCCAATAATTACATTTAATGCTTTACGTTTATCAGTTTGAGATGATTTACCTACAGATTTGCTTAGTTCTGAAACAATAACCCAGCATTGATTTAC
>NZ_JBQCWZ010000263.1:0-1726 GCF_051956895.1 Neisseria sp. P0021.S006 | reverse complement strand
GATGGAAGAACACGGCATCGGCAACATCGACCTCGTGTGCGTCAACCTCTACCCCTTCGCCGCCACCATCGCCAAACCAAACTGCACGCTGGAAGACGCGATTGAAAACATCGACATCGGCGGCCCGACCATGGTGCGTTCTGCCGCGAAAAACTGGAAACACGTCGCCATCGTTACCGATACCGCCGATTTCCCGGCCATCGCCGTCGAACTCGAAGCCAACAACGGCGCATTGAGCGACAAAACCCGTTTCAACCTCTCACGCAAAGCATTCAGCCATACCGCCCAATACGACGGCATGATTTCCAACTACCTGACCTCGCTTTCAGACGACGTCTTGAGCGGCCAGCCCCAAATCGGCGAATTCCCGAGCCAGTTCAACCAAAGCTGGATTAAAGTGCAAGATATGCGCTACGGCGAAAATCCGCACCAACGCGCCGCGTTCTACCGCGATATTTACCCAGCCGCGGGCAGCCTTTCCGCCTACAAACAGCTGCAAGGCAAAGAATTGTCTTACAACAACATCGCCGATGCCGATGCCGCATGGGAAGCCGTCAAATCCTTTGACGCGCCAGCCTGCGTGATTGTGAAACACGCCAATCCGTGCGGCGTAGCCATCGCCTCCAATACCTTGGATGCATACAAACTCGCTTACGCCACCGACACCACCAGCGCATTCGGCGGCATCATTGCCTTCAACCGCGAAGTTGACGGCGAAACCGTCAAACAAATTACCGACAACCAATTTATGGAAGTCCTCATGGCGCCGAAGTTCACCGCCGAAGCCCTCGAAATCGCCGCCGCCAAGAAAAACGTGCGCGTATTGGAAGTGCCGCTTGAAGCAGGTGCCAACCACTTTGAACTCAAACGCGTCGGCGGCGGACTGTTGGTACAAACCCCCGACATCCACCGCCTCAGCCGCGCCGATTTGAAAGTCGTCTCCAAACGCCAACCGACCGAGCAAGAATGGAACGACCTGATGTTTGTATGGAACGTCGCAAAATACGTCAAATCCAACGCCATCGTCTTCGGCAAAGGCGGTCAAACCTACGGCATCGGCGCAGGCCAAATGAGCCGCGTGGACAGCACCCGCATCGCCGCCCGCAAAGCGCAAGATGCCAATCTCGACCTCAACGGCGCATGTGCCGCTTCCGATGCCTTCTTCCCATTCCGTGACGGCGTAGATGTCATTGCCGAGCAGGGCATCAAAGCCATCATCCATCCCGCAGGCTCCATGCGCGACCAAGAAGTCTTTGACGCGGCGGACGAACACGGCATCGCCATGGTCGTCACCGGCATCCGTCATTTCCGCCACTAATAAGCTGATATAAAATAAAGGCCGTCTGAAAACAAAGTTTCAATATCATGAAACCCGTTTTCAGACGGCCTTCTTCAATCATCAAACAATTTAGCGGCCTAACTGTAAATCAGGACAAAGCAACCAAGCTCCAGCCAGCCCGATTCATGCAGCAACACAATGCCGCCCAAGTTAAAACCAACCCACTCAGAGCAAGAAACATGAAACACATCCTCCTCATCCTCGCCCTTGCCGCACTCACCGCCTGCGCCTCCAGTCATACCGGTGGCTACGGCTATGCCGGCAACAACGGCGCTTCCGCAGGCGTGACCCAAACGTTCCGTTGGTAAGGCCGTCTGAAAAAACAACACAGTTTTCTACAATAGAGCACAAACAAATCCCAAACGTAAAGGCAAGTTTTACACTTGC
>NZ_JBQCWZ010000262.1:0-1727 GCF_051956895.1 Neisseria sp. P0021.S006 | reverse complement strand
GCGGCACACCGACCGTTATCGTCGGCGGCAAATACCAAGTCGAATTTAAAGACTGGCAGTCCTTCATGACCACGATTGACCAGTTGGTGGACAAAGTACGCGAAGAGCAGAAAAAGCCACAATAAGTTGAAGGCTGAATGAATAAAGGCCGTCTGAAAATAGATTTCAGACGGCCTTTTATATTAGATGTTATAGAAGAAATGGTTGCTTAAGGTCTCATGATTTTAAATCTGAATACAAAACCAAAACGCCGTCTGAAACTTTTCAGACGGCGTTTTCTGTCAAATCGGCTTACAAACCTGGGAACATGCCTTTCATTCCCTTCATGCCTTTGGCCAAGCGCATCAGTTTGCCCAAGCCGTTGCCGCTGAACATCTTCATCATTTGTTGCATTTGTTCAAACTGTTTGAGCAATTTGTTCACTTCCTGCACGGTCGTGCCTGCACCCATTGCAATACGGCGTTTGCGGCTGGCTTTGAGCAGGGCAGGGTTGGCGCGTTCTTTTGGAGTCATTGAGTTGATGATGGCTTCTACTTTGCCCATCGCTTTTTCGGCCGTGCCTTCGGGGATTTGTTTCGATATTTGACCCAGTTCGCCCGGCATTTTCGACATCAGGTTTTCCAAGCCGCCCATATTGCGCATCTGCTGGATTTGTTCTTTAAAGTCATTGAGGTCGAAGCCTTTGCCTTTTTGCAGCTTTTTCGCCATTTTGGCGGCAGCTTCTTCATCAATACCTTTTTGAACGTCTTCAATCAGGGTCAATACGTCACCCATGCCGAGGATACGGCTGGCAAGACGGTCGGGGTGGAAAGGTTCGAGGCCGTTGATTTTCTCGCCGACGCCGATAAATTTAATCGGTTTGCCGGTCACATGGCGTACGGACAATGCCGCACCGCCGCGCGAGTCGCCGTCCATCTTGGTCAATACGACACCGGTCAGCGGCAGGGCTTCATTAAATGCCTGAGCAGTGTTCACAGCATCCTGACCCAGCATGGCATCGATAACGAACAAAGTTTCAACCGGGTTGACCGCCGCATGAAGCGCTTTGATTTCGTTCATCATCTCTTCATCGATTGCCAAACGGCCGGCGGTATCGACCATCAAGACATCGTAAAAATGTTTTTTGGCGTAATCGACGGCGGCAGTTGCAATCTCAACCGGTTTTTGGTTGGTATCGGATGGGAAAAAGTCCACGCCGACCTGTTCGGCCAACAGACGCAGCTGTTCAATCGCGGCAGGGCGGTAAACGTCGGCAGATACCACTAAGACTTTTTTCTTCTGATCGTTTTTCAGCAGGCGGGCGAGTTTGCCGACGGTTGTTGTCTTACCGGCACCCTGCAAACCGGCCATTAAAACAATGGCAGGCGGTGAAACCGACAAATCCAGCGTTTTGTTTTCCTTGCCCATCAATTCGACTAAGGCTTGGTTAACCACACCAATAAAGGCTTGGTCAGGCGTCAGGCTGCCGACGACTTCTTGGCCAAGGGCCTGTTCTTTGACTGTGTTGACGAATTCTTTAACGACGGGCAATGCAACGTCGGCTTCCAGCAGGGCAAGACGAACCTCGCGCAAGGCTTCTTTAATATTGTCTTCGGTCAGCGTTGATTGGCCGCGAATATTTTTAAGTACCTTGCTGAAGCGGTTGGTCAGGTTGTCTAACATACTTATCCTTGATAATGAGAATAGCTGCCCAATACAGGGCATTCTTTGTTAAAATAAAATTCGGA
>NZ_JBQCWZ010000261.1:0-1730 GCF_051956895.1 Neisseria sp. P0021.S006 | reverse complement strand
CAATTATTCTGATTGTATTTTCTTGTGGAAAATTAAGCAGATCTAAAAATGTTTTAGCTGTTGTAAAACCGCATTTATAAAAAACACTGTAACAAATCGTTTAAGAACACACGGCCTTGCTCGGTTGGGCGGAACACAGTCGGGTCTGATTCAAGCAGGCCTTTTTGTCTGGCGGTTTCGATTTGTGCCATGATTTTTGCAGTGGGTACACCGGTACGTTCTTGCAGCATTGCGGCAGGTACGCCGTCGGTCAGGCGTAGGGCGTTCATCATGAATTCGAATGGAAGGTCTTCGGCAGCAACAGTTTTGCGTTCGACTGCTTCATGCGGATTGCTCTGCATGGCGGCAAGATAGTCGTTGGGATGGCGACGGCGGACAGTTCGCTCGATACGGTCGGGATAGGAAATTTTGCCGTGCGCACCCGCGCCTATCCCTAAGTAATCGCCGAACTGCCAATAGTTCAAATTATGGCGGCACTGCATGGCAGGTTTTGCAAAAGCCGATGTTTCATAGTGGATAAAGCCTGCGCTTTCCAATGCGCCGTGTACGGCATCTTCAATATCCAATGCTGCTTCATCTTGTGGCAATCCTTTGGGCGGCGTATGACCAAAAGGCGTGTTCGGTTCCATTGTCAGATGATATGCGCTGATATGAGATACGCCTGTTGCGATAGCCGTTTGCACATCGTTTAAGGCCGTCTGAACCGTTTGGTTTGGCAGGGCATACATCAAATCGATATTGACTTTATCAAATAATTTCAATGCAGTATCAATAGCTGTCAGGGCTTCTTTGCCATTGTGAACGCGTCCTAATCGAGCAAGCATATCGTCGTTAAAACTCTGCACACCGATAGACAGGCGCGTAATGCCTGCGTCTTTAAACCCTTGAAACTTCTCAATTTCAAATGTGCCCGGGTTCGCTTCTAAAGTAATTTCCGCTTCGGGTTGCAAGCGCAACAGCGAACGCACGCCGCTTAATAAACGGTCAATCGATTCTGCTTGAAACAGGCTGGGTGTGCCGCCGCCGAAAAATATGGTTTCCACTGGTCTGCCCCAAATATTGGGCAATTCAAGCTGCAGGTCGGTTAATAGGGCATCGATATAGGCTTCTTCCGGCAGGCCGTTTTTCAGGCTGTGGGAATTGAAGTCGCAATACGGGCATTTTTTGATGCACCAAGGAATATGGATATAGAGTGATAAAGGAGGTAGGGCGGTTAGCTGGCCAGGGCGTTGGAAAGTGATTTGGGTCATGGTATGTGTTGAGGCTCAAGGCCGTCTGAAATTTTTAGGCCATTATTTTAACTGAAATGTCGGCTGGGAAAGTAATCAGTAGGAAATTTGCGAAGTCTAAGCGCTCAAAAAGGCTTCAATTTCTTCTTCTGATAATTTGGAATTGCAGACGGCTTTTATTTTGCCTTGTGAGATTTTGAGTAGAGCGGGAACAGTTTGGATGCCGTGTTGTTCACGAAAAGTTTTTAAAGCTGCTTTGTTGCTGCTGTCGGTAAAGTGGATGGTAAGCTGTTTGTTTAAGGAAACGGTAGACAGTTTTGCAACAAAACGGCGACAGTATGAACAGCTTGGTTTGCCTAAAAAGACGATAGCAGTTTCTTGACTGTCAATGAGTTGCAGAAGTTCGTCAGGTATGGTGGGGATGAAGGCAGCGACGTGTTTGGCAAAGGCTGCCAAGTCTGCAGGTGAGGGTTTGGGCATGGGAATGAATGTGAGGTAGGC
>NZ_JBQCWZ010000260.1:0-1733 GCF_051956895.1 Neisseria sp. P0021.S006 | reverse complement strand
GTTCAAACTCGAGCAGACCAATGCGGCGGGGCAAACCGTTCAAACCAATCTCTTGGCAGTCGAGCCTCATTCAGACGGCATCCGCTTTGTCCAAACCGATGCACTGGGTGCGCCGGTATCGCGTCAATCGGTCAGCACCAAAGGCTGGAAAAACGACGGCTTTGTGATGCCCAATGCCACTTCGCGCCGACTGTTTGCCGCCTTGTTACCGCTTTTGGCCGCCGAACACGCCGCCACGCTTTACCCTGAAGCCCGCCAACAAAACGCCACCCATCAAGGCTTCTGCCCTGACGGCAAAGGCGCGGTATTCAGCTACCGCGAGCGTGATTTGTGGTGTGTTGCCCACCATTCCGAACAATTCCTTATCGGCTTCCCCGACCAAACTTTCTGGACGGTCAGCCCGATCGCAGAAGACTAATTCATGAATACTCCTGTTTATCTCAGCCGTCCGGCACTGACCAGCGCATTGGGCAGCGGCTTGCAAGTTCATGCCGATGCCTTACTCACGCCGTCTGAAAACACGCCCCTGACTTTTTCAGACCAATGGGTAAAAGGCAAAACGCATGCTTTCGGTGCAGTCAAAGAAACCCTGATGCCCCTGCCCGACAGCATCCCCGAAGCACACCGCAGCCGCAACAACCAGCTTATCCTGCACGCGCTTTCGCAAATAGACGAACTGATTCAGACGGCCATTGCCCGTTACGGCAAAGAAAGGGTCGCTGTCGTTACCGGTACGTCCACCAGTGGCGCAGACGAAAATATCCCTTTGTTCCAACACGTTGTCCAAGGCGGTGGATGGACGGATGTTCCGTTCAAACAGCTGCAACACACCATGGCTTCGCCCTCCGAATTTATCGCCCAAGTTTACGGTCTGGACGGCTTGCGCTATACCGTTTCCACCGCCTGCACTTCCGGCGCACGCGCCCTCATCAGTGCAGCCCGATTGCTTCGTGCCGGATTGTGTGATGCTGTGATTTGCGGCGGCGCGGATACGCTTTCTCCGCTGACGATCAATGGTTTTGCCTCTTTGGAAGTGCTTTCAGACGGCATTGCCAAGCCTTTTTCCGCCAACCGCAACGGCATCAATATCGGCGAAGCAGCCGCATTTTTCGTAATGACACGCGATGCCGATTTTGACGGCGAAATGCAGTTGCTCGGCTACGGCGCAAGCAGCGATGCCTACCATATGTCTTCGCCCCGCCCCGACGGTTTGGGTGCAGCCCAATCTTTTCAGGCCGCTTTGGATAAAGCCGGCTTGAAAGCGGAAGAGATCGGCTGGATCAATCTGCACGGCACCGGCACGCAGCACAACGACAGCATGGAAAGCCGAGCTGTTGCCGAAGTATTTGGCAGCCACACCCTTTGCACTTCAACCAAGCCGTCCACCGGTCATACCTTAGGCGCAGCTGGTGCGATCGAAGCCGCGTTTGCCTGGTTGATGGCCAACCACCAATACAATCCAGAAGGCAAACTGCCACCGCAACAATGGGACAACGTACCCGATTCCGAGCTGCCCAACATTGCTGTAACCGACGAAAACAGCCGCTGGCCGTCTGAAAAACGCATTGCCGCCAGCTCATCATTCGCTTTCGGCGGCAGCAATGCCGTTTTGATTATCGGATAAGTCCTTATATTTAGGCTGTCTTTTCAGACGGCCTTTTTCTTTTCCGCAACTTAAAAAACAATAACATCAAAACAACAACCAAATCCGCCGAAATATGCCATAATAGGCT
>NZ_JBQCWZ010000259.1:0-1741 GCF_051956895.1 Neisseria sp. P0021.S006 | reverse complement strand
ATTGAATTATGCGATTATCGTGAAAATCCTCCAAAAATATTAACTGGTTCGCCAAAAACACAGGTAGATGAATTAAGAAGAATTTGGCCAGATATGGAAGAGATGTTGCTATATTTTCCAGATAATCCTTGGTTTTATGTAGAGCATTTTTGGTGGGGAGCAACTTGCCCTATTGAACTGACACAATTGCCTAAAATAGAAATTTACGAAGAACAAATGAAACAAGCTTAAAGCCAGCGTAACCAGCCTGTATGACAAGGTGCAGGCGAACAATCCAATATCAACATCACGGGCTCAGATGTTTCAGGTAAAGCAGGAACCGGCCTGATTGCCGATAAGCAAATCCATCTGCAATCCGCCGAACAAAGCAACACCGAATGCAGCCAAAACAAATCAGCAGGCTGGAACGCAGGTGCTGCCGTATCATTCGGACAAGGGGGCTGGTCATTAGGCTTTACCGCAGGCGGCAATGTCGGCAAAGGCTACGGCAATGGCGATAGTGTAACCCAGCGCCATAGCCATATTGGCGACAAAGGCAGCCAAACCCTTATCCAAAGCGGCACCACCACCATCAAAGGTGCGCAGCTTATCGGCAAAGGCGTACAGGCAGATACGCGCAACCTGCATATAGAAAGTGTTCAAGATACTGAAACCTATCAAAGCAAACAACAAAACGCCAGTGCACAAGTTACCGTAGGTTATGGCTTCAGTGCCAGTGGCGATTACAGCCAAAGCAAAATCCGAGCCGACCATGCTTCGGTAACCGAGCAAAGCGGTATTTATGCCGGAGAAGACGGCTATCAAATCAAGGTCGGAAACCATACAGACCTCAAAGGCGGCATCATCACGTCTAGCCAAAGCGCAGAAGACGAAGGCAAAAACCGCTTTCAGACGGCCACCCTCACCCATAGCGACATTCAAAACCACAGCCGATACGAAGGCAAAAGTTTTGGATTGGGTGCCAGCATTGCCGTAAGCGGCGAAACACTGGGGCAGAGCGCACAAAATAAGCCTCAAGACAAACACCTGACAAGCGTAGCCGATAAAAACGGCGCAAGTTCATCAGTAGGTTACGGCAGCGACAGCGACAGTCAAAGCAACATCACAAAAAGCGGCATCAACACCCGCAACATCATCCTCACCGATGAGGCAGGACAGCTCGCCAAAACAGGCTACGGCACAGACAAAGCCGCGCAACTGGCGTACACCGACATCCGCACCGAGGATGCCGGCCAACAATCAGGCAGCCTGAAAAACCGATTTGATGCGGACAAAGTGCAAAGCGAGCTGGATTTGCAGCGCAATGTCTCACAACAATTTGCCCCCGTTGCCGCTCAAACTGTTGCATGGACAGCAGATAAACTGGGCAATATACAGAACTACGAGCGCGTTCAAATCGCTAAAGCAAATTTACAAGAGCAATTAAAAGACGCGCAAAACCCTGAGCAAATTGCCCAACTGCAACAACAAATCGTCCTTGCAGACCAATACCTATCCGACCATCAAACAGAGTACAACACATGGAAGGAAGGCGGATTAGGGCGAGCTGCGCTCCACGCAGGGGTAGGAGCACTCTTAACAGGTGATGCACAAGGCGCAGTAGGAGCAGGCACCTCATCGCTAGCAGCACCCTATTTAAACCAAGTAGGCGATAAATTTGGTGGCGTAGGGCAATTACTGGCAGACACACTAGGAGGCGCAGCGATTGGTGCGCTGACGGGTGGAAGCACGGGTGCGGAGG
>NZ_JBQCWZ010000258.1:0-1743 GCF_051956895.1 Neisseria sp. P0021.S006 | reverse complement strand
GCCAACAAGCCGTGGGAACTCGCCAAACAGGAAGGTCAAGACGAACGCCTGCACGAAGTATGCAGCGAACTCATCAACGCCTTCACCATGCTGACCGCCTACCTCGCTCCCGTGTTGCCGCAAACCGCCGCCAACGCCGCGCGTTTCCTCAATCTGGACGTGATTACCTGGGCGAACACGCGCGAAACCCTAGGCGAACACGCCATCAACAAATACGAACATTTAATGCAACGAGTGGAGCAAAAACAAGTGGACGATTTAATCGAAGCCAACAAACAAAGCATTCAGACGACCCCCGCGCCTGCCGCCGAAGAGAGCAAATACGAAAAAGTCGCCGAACAGGCCAGCTTCGACGACTTTATGAAAATCGACATGCGCGTCGCCAAAGTATTGAACTGCGAAGCCGTCGAAGGCAGCACCAAACTCTTAAAATTCGACCTCGATTTCGGTTTTGAAAAACGCATCATCTTCTCCGGCATCGCCGCGTCTTACCCAAATCCTGCCGAATTGAACGGCCGCATGGTCATCGCCGTCGCCAATTTCGCCCCGCGCAAAATGGCAAAATTCGGCGTATCCGAAGGCATGATCCTCTCCGCCGCCACCGCAGAGGGCAAACTGAAGCTCCTCGACGTTGACGCAGGCGCACAGCCCGGGGATAAAGTGGGCTAGTATCAAATCTTAAGGAGAAACCATGTTAAACCTTTCCGCACCTGTACTTAAAGAAATTGAGTTGCTTAATGATGCAGGCTTATCGGTTGGCGCTATTGTTGCAGTGTTGCGTCTGAAGTTTCCGGTAGAGCTCCATGATCGGGAGGACAAAAAAATTGAAGAAGCCATTCTTCTCATGATCAATCCGCCGCGAAAAGCACCTTCTCTTTCCCGCTAAGGTAGCGATACCGGTTGAAAGGTAAATTTGGTTATGCTTCAACAAAAGGCCGTCTGAAATTTTCAGACGGCCTTTTTATTTATCCAAACGCTTATTTCCATTCAATCTTTATCTCAACAATTCATCGGTAACGCGTTGCAGAAATTCGATGCGCTCGGGTTTGGCTTCGCCTGATTCGGCAGCGGCTTTGACGGCGCAGCCTGGTTCGGCGCGGTGGGTACAGTTGTGGAAACGGCATTGGCCGATAAGGTGGCGCAGGTCGGGGAAGTATTGTAATAAATCGGCGGCTTGGAGATGGTGCAGGCCGAATTCTTGCAGGCCGGGGGAATCGATGAGTCGGGTTTCTGCGTTTAAATCGTATAGTTGGGCGTGGGTGGTGGTGTGTTTACCGGAGTCGAGCGCGGTGGAAATGTCGCCGGTTCGGGCGGCTTGGTTGCCGAGTAGGGCGTTGGTCAGGGTGGACTTGCCCATGCCGCTTTGTCCGAGCAGGATGTTGGTTTGCCCTTCTAAAATGGGACGTAGGATGTCGGCGTTTTCCAATGCGTTGGTTTCGACCACGGAGTAGCCGAGGGTTTCGTAGAATTTGAGTTTCTCGCGCCATTGGGCGGTTTCGGGGAGGTCGGCTTTGTTGAGGACGATGACGGTGTTAATGCCGGCCGCTTCGGCTGCGAGGAGGGCACGTTGCAACAGGGCTTCGCTGGGTGAGGGGCTGGCGGCGGTTACGATGAGCAGTTGGGTAACGTTGGCGGCAATCAGTTTGGTTTTCCACGCGTCTTGGCGGTAGAGCAGGCTTTCGCGCGGGAGGTAGTCTTCAATCACGACTTGTTCGCCGTTGATGGGGCTGATACGGACTTGGT
>NZ_JBQCWZ010000257.1:0-1748 GCF_051956895.1 Neisseria sp. P0021.S006 | reverse complement strand
GTGTGTAACATTTGAGTTTGGCTGTGGATTTTAGTTGAAGCGGTCATGGCTGTATTCCTTATTTCTTAAAAATGGGTGGATTTAAGCGGCCATGGTGGGTATAAAAAAAGCCGCTCAAATGAGGCGGCTCTGATTTGCGTATTTTCAATTTGGTCTGTTTCAGACAAGCGCAAAAAAGTACCGCACGTTTGTGTGGTACCAATAGAAGAAAGTAGCGGAGCATTGCGCGGTTTGCATGATGAAAATACGTCTTTAATGTATAAAAGTATGGAACGTAGTTTAAAACAAGAAGGCCAGTAATTTCAATATCCAATCGATAAAACCCACCAATAAATCTACAAGTTGTTGTAATCCTTCCAATTTATTTTCTTTCGAGTGAGTCAAATTTGCATAATTATAATGCAAGACAAGATAAATTGATAACAATCCGAGCAAGTTCCTTAAAAAGGCCGTCTGAAATTCAGCTTTCAGACGGCCTTTATTTTGGCTTGTCCAATCAATAAACGTCGCGTTGGTAGCGTTTGTCTTCGCGCAGGTCGTTGAGGTAGTCCTCGGCTTCGTCGCGGCTGAGTTTGCCTTGGGTTTCGATGACTTCGATCAGGGCGTTTTCGACATCGCGCGCCATGCGTGCTGCGTCGCCGCAGACGTAGATGTGTGCGCCTTGTTGCAGCCAGTTCCAAACTTCGGCGGCGCGTTCGGTGATTTTGTGTTGGACATAGACTTTGTGTTCGCCTTGGCGGCTCCATGCGAGGTCGGCGCGGGTAAGGAGGCCGTCTTTGCGCCAATCACTCCATTCGAGTTGGTAGAGGAAGTCGTCAGCCAGGCGTTGGTTGCCGAAGAAGAGCCAGTTTTTGCCGCTGTCGCCATTGGCGGCGCGTTGTTGCATGAAGGAGCGGAAGGGGGCGACGCCTGTGCCTGCGCCGATCATGATGATGGGTGTATCGCTGTTTTGCGGCAGGCGGAAGTTGGGGTTGGGTTCGACAAAGACGCGGACTTCGCTGCCTTCTTCGAGGCGTTCACCCAAGTAGCCGGATGCTGCGCCGGTGTAGGTGTGGTCGTGGTGGTCGAAACGGACGACGCCGATGGTGAGGTGGACTTCTTCGCCGACTTCGTCTTGTGCGGAGGCGATGGAGTAAAGGCGCGGGGTTTGTGGGCGGAAGAGGCTGTATAGGGTTTGTGCGTCCAGTGGGTGCGGATAGGCTGCGAATACGCCTACGGGCGGTGTGGCGGCGAGGTAGGCATCCAGTTGGGCTTTATCTGCGGCTATGGCTTTGAGTTCTTCGTTGTTTGTTAATTCGGCGTATTGTTGGACGAATGCCGGTGTGTTTTGGGTGATGTCTGCGGATTCGGTCAGGGCGGTGCGGATGTCGGTTTCGCGGCCGTCTGAAAGTTGGACGGTTTCGCTGCCGGTCAGTTGGTTGAGGTCGAGGATTTCTTGAACGAGGTCGGCGGCATTCAGCGGCCATACGCCGAGTGCGTCGCCTGCCTGATAATGCAAACCTGAGCCGCTGAGGTCGATTTCGATGTGTTCGACGTCTTTTTCTGCGGTGCGTGAGGTGATTTTCTGGCGCACGGAGAGGGTGGCTGTGTAGGGGTTTTCTTTGGTGTAGATGGTGCCGCTGCTTGGTGTTGCTGAGCCGTTTGATGCGGCGGTTGTACTTGGGCTTGTTGCTTGGGCGGTTAATTCGGCCACTTTGGGTACGACGGCGGCAATCCATGCGTCGGCATCGGCCTGGAATTCTAAGTCG
>NZ_JBQCWZ010000256.1:0-1749 GCF_051956895.1 Neisseria sp. P0021.S006 | reverse complement strand
GGTACTGTTCGTCCGCAAAATGAACATAAAGATGTGGAGCTTTGGAAAAAAATTCAAACACATATCGACAGCCTAAATTCTTAACTTATTATTAAAATTTCTGGAGATAAAATATGGCAGCAAAAGACGTACAGTTCGGCAATGAAGTTCGCCAAAAAATGGTAAACGGCGTCAACGTATTGGCAAACGCCGTACGCGTAACTTTGGGCCCTAAAGGCCGCAACGTGGTACTCGACCGCGCTTTCGGCGGCCCGCACATCACTAAAGACGGTGTGTCTGTTGCAAAAGAAATCGAATTGAAAGACAAATTCGAAAACATGGGCGCGCAAATGGTGAAAGAAGTGGCGTCCAAAACCAACGACGTAGCCGGCGACGGTACCACTACTGCAACCGTATTGGCGCAATCCATCGTTGCCGAAGGCATGAAATACGTGACCGCCGGCATGAACCCGACCGACCTGAAACGCGGTATCGACAAAGCCGTTGCCGCTTTGGTTGACGAGCTGAAAAACATCGCCAAACCTTGCGATACTTCTAAAGAAATCGCTCAAGTCGGCTCGATTTCCGCCAACTCTGACGAACAAGTCGGCGCGATTATCGCCGAAGCGATGGAAAAAGTCGGTAAAGAAGGCGTGATTACCGTTGAAGACGGCAAATCTTTGGAAAACGAATTGGATGTCGTCGAAGGTATGCAGTTCGACCGCGGCTACCTGTCTCCTTACTTCATCAACGATGCTGAAAAACAAATCGCTGCTTTGGACAATCCGTTTGTATTGTTGTTCGACAAAAAAATCAGCAACATCCGCGACTTGTTGCCTGTTTTGGAACAAGTGGCCAAAGCCAGCCGTCCGCTCTTGATTATCGCTGAAGACGTAGAAGGCGAAGCCTTGGCGACTTTGGTGGTGAACAACATCCGCGGCATCCTGAAAACCGTTGCCGTGAAAGCCCCTGGCTTCGGCGACCGCCGCAAAGCCATGTTGCAAGACATCGCTATCCTGACTGGCGGCGTGGTGATTTCCGAAGAAGTCGGCCTGTCTCTGGAAAAAGCGACTTTGGACGACTTGGGTCAAGCCAAACGCATCGAAATCGGTAAAGAAAACACCACCATTATCGACGGTTTCGGCGATGCGGCCCAAATCGAAGCGCGTGTTGCTGAAATCCGCCAACAAATTGAAACCGCAACCAGCGAATACGACAAAGAAAAACTGCAAGAGCGCGTGGCCAAATTGGCCGGCGGTGTGGCAGTGATCAAAGTCGGTGCCGCTACCGAAGTCGAAATGAAAGAGAAAAAAGACCGCGTGGAAGACGCGCTGCACGCTACCCGCGCAGCCGTTGAAGAAGGCGTGGTTGCCGGCGGTGGTGTCGCCCTGTTGCGCGCCCGTGCTGCTTTGGAAAACCTGCATACCGGCAATGCCGACCAAGACGCAGGCGTACAAATCGTATTGCGCGCCGTTGAGTCTCCTCTGCGTCAAATTGTTGCCAACGCAGGCGGCGAACCTAGCGTGGTTGTGAACAAAGTGTTGGAAGGTAAAGGCAACTACGGTTACAACGCAGGCTCCGGCGAATACGGCGACATGATCGAAATGGGCGTACTCGACCCTGCCAAAGTAACCCGTTCCGCGCTGCAACACGCCGCATCTATCGCCGGCCTGATGCTGACCACAGACTGCATGATCGCTGAAATCCCTGAAGAAAAACCTGCTATGCCTGATATGGGCGGCATGGGTGGTATGGGCGGCATGATGTAAG
>NZ_JBQCWZ010000255.1:0-1760 GCF_051956895.1 Neisseria sp. P0021.S006 | reverse complement strand
TTCCAACATCGCGCGCGTTATGTGGGTTTCCTTGATTGTATCCACACCTAAATATAGCTGCGGCTGCCTCAATACCGCTTGGCGCATTACTCCGTTCAAAATATCCAAATCCAAAGACGGCGTGAGCCATTGTCCTTGATATTTGACGAACACATTGCTTCTTCCACCCTCTAACAACAGGCCGTCTGAATTGAAAAACAAGCTGTCAAATGCGCCCTGCCCTTCTGCCGTTTTCCATGCTTGGTCAAAAGTTTCACGGCGTGTGGTTTTGAAACGGCGCAGATAATCGCGTTGGCTTAATGTGTGCTCACTCAAGATGACGTATTGCTGCCCATCCAATTCGGAAACAGCCGCATGGCTCAATGCAAGGCCGTCTGAAAACAAAGCAGCTTTGACTCTAAATAACCCAATTGGCAACGCATCTATATAGTGTTGAATTTGCTCTGCCGCATTTTGAGACCAAGGCAGGTTGAGCGCTTGTGCCGAGCTGTTCAGACGGCCTAAATGCAAATCGAGCAAACGGCATTGTTTGTCTTCCGCACGCATGGTTTCAAAAATACCGAAATCAGGCCGCAATTCATTCAGAAAACGCGCCTTCCAACCGCACTCGCGATATTCAGCTTCAGGATCGCTATCAATCACAATCCCCGAACCCACACCATAAACGCCTTGATAAAGGCCGTCTGAAACCGGCTTCAAAGATAATGTGCGAATCACGACATTGAACACACCTTCAAACCCCAAACCCGTATCGCACGGATGCAAAAAGCCGATGCTGCCTGTGTATAAACCACGCGGTTCGGATTCAAGAGACTCAATAATCTGCATACTCATGCGTTTGGGCGCACCAGTAATACTGCCGCACGGGAAGGCTGCACGGAAAATATCAGAAACCGAAACATCAGGCAGCGCCTGCGCCTCGATGGCACTGGTCATCTGCCAAACACTGCCGAAACGGGAAACTTTAAACGGTTCAGGCACACGTACTTTGCCCGTTTGCGCGATTTTGCCGAGGTCGTTGCGCAACAAATCGACAATCATCACGTTTTCGGCACGGTTTTTCGGGTCGTTTCGCAATTCAACGGCGCGGCGTTCATCTTTCCCATCGTGAAGAATCGGCGCAGTACCTTTCATCGGCTCGGTTGTGATCAGGCCGTCTGAATAGATTTTGAGGAAAAGTTCGGGAGAAAAACACAAAGTCCACGCATCCTGCCCTGCCCCGTCGGGCAGACAAGACAACACGGCATATGGCACAGGCTGACGCAAACGGCGGTAAAGCTGAATCGGATTGCCGTAAGTTTGCAGGTGCAGGCGTGCGGTGTAATTGATTTGATAAGTATCGCCGCGGCGGATGGCTTCGTGGATTTGACGGATATGCTCGAGATAATCGGCTTCGGATACAGAGAATCGGGGAGTGGAGATGCCTGCCTCAAGGCCGTCTGAATGATTAGCCAGCCAGCTTTCGGTATCGATTTCTGCATAATCAGCAAACCAGTGCAAACGCAAATTGCCACTGCGCGCGGATGAAATATCCATCAGTGGCAATCCGAATTCGTAGTCTGCAAACAACACTGCATGCAGGCCTTTTTTCCAACCTGCCTGCAAAACATCTTCCAACGACGCCAGTTCGTTATGATGAAAAAGGCAGCTTTCCACATGATTTTGATAGAGTTTTGCACGACCGCTTACCGCATCGTCGAACAGGGCGAAATAAGGCATGATGTATTATACAAATAGGCTGATTATACGCTGTTTTTACA
>NZ_JBQCWZ010000254.1:0-1762 GCF_051956895.1 Neisseria sp. P0021.S006 | reverse complement strand
TGTATGGCGCAAGGCCGAAACTTCTGACGAGGCTAATGCCGGAGCGTCAGCATGATACGCCGCAATATCGCTTTGATTCCTGCTGCCGGTGTGGGAGCGCGATTTGGTGCAGGAAAACCAAAACAATATTTTGAAATAAATGGTAAAACCGTATTGCAACATACCATAGAAATTTTTGAGCAACACTCCCGCATAGATTTAATTGCCGTTATTCTTTTGCCGGAAGATTCGGTTTTTCAGACGGCCCTGTCTGAGAAAGTGCGCGTTTTTCGAGTAGGCGGCGCAAGTCGTGCCGAAACGGTACGCAATGGTGTGTCCGTTTTATTGGAGCAAGGTTTGGCCGAGGCGCAAGACAATATTTTGGTTCATGATGCTGCACGCTGTTGCCTGCCTGCCGAAGCGTTAACGCGTTTGCTTGATGAGGCGGGTGAGAATGATGAAGGCGGTATTTTGGCCATACCGGTGGCCGATACGCTCAAGCGCTCAGACGGCAATCATCATATTGATGAAACCGTTGCGCGCGCAGGATTATGGCAGGCGCAAACGCCGCAGCTTTTTCAGACGGCCTTATTACACCGTGCTTTATCGGTTGATGATTTAAGTGAGATTACGGATGAAGCGTCAGCGGTTGAAAAACTGGGTATCCGGCCACGCTTGGTGCAGGGCGATACGCGCAATTTAAAATTGACGCTGCCGCAAGACGAATACATTGTCAGATTGTTGCTCAAGGCCGTCTGAACAATCAAAACCCATTATTTAAGGAAACAAACATGAATATCCGTATCGGACAGGGCTACGATGTCCATCAGTTGGTCGAAGGGCGAGATTTGATACTCGGCGGCGTCAACATTCCGTTTGAAAAAGGCTTGCTGGGTCATTCAGATGCCGATGCGCTCTTGCATGCGATTACCGATGCCCTGTTGGGTGCGGCCGGTTTGGGCGATATCGGCAGCCATTTTCCTGATACTGCCGCCGAGTTCAAAGATGCCGACAGCCGTGTGCTGTTGCGTGAGGCTTATCAAAGCGTGCAGAAATTGGGTTGGAAGGTGGTTAATGTCGATACGACCGTGATTGCGCAAAAGCCAAAACTTGCGCCGCATATTCCGGCAATGCGCGCTAATATCGCCGCAGATTTGGGTTTGCCTGCAAACTGCGTGAATATCAAGGGCAAAACCAACGAAAAACTTGGCTATCTGGGACGTATGGAAGCCATTGAAGCGCAAGCGGCAGTATTGCTGATTAAAGCCTAAGAGCTTAAAATTACTTTATTATTCAAACTGAAAGACTGACAACATGGCAACTCAAGACGAACTTAAACGCATTGCCGCCGAAAAAGCGGTGGAATTTGTTCCTGAAAACGAATACATCGGTATCGGTACCGGCTCTACCATCAACTTTTTTATTGAAGCTTTGGGTAAAAGCGGTAAGAAAATTAAGGGTGCCGTGTCTACTTCTAAAAAATCCAGCGAGCTTTTGGCAAAATACGAGATTCCAGAAGTTTCACTGAATGAAGTGATGGGATTGGCGATTTATGTTGACGGCGCAGACGAAGTCAACCACGCGCTGCAAATGATTAAAGGCGGCGGCGGTGCGCATTTGAACGAAAAAATCGTGGCCAGCGCATCCGATAAATTTGTCTGTATCGCCGATGAAAGCAAATATGTTTCTCGTTTGGGTAAATTCCCATTGCCGGTAGAAGTGGTTGAAAATGCCCGTTCGCTGGTGTCGCGCAAACTGCTTGCCATGGGCGGACAGCCTGAGT
>NZ_JBQCWZ010000253.1:0-1765 GCF_051956895.1 Neisseria sp. P0021.S006 | reverse complement strand
GTGGAAATGCCGGGGCCTACGGCGTGAATGCTTTCGTGCCAAAGGGCGAGGTCGAATGCGAGGAAAACGCCGGATAAGATTGCGTAGCCAACCGTTTTTCTTTTCGTGGGCATTTTTTGTCTGAAAAAACGCCCGAGCAGGAAGAATATGGGGGCGGCAATCAGCAAACGCCAGAATGCGATGGCGTAAGAGCCGACATCGACAAATTTGACGATCAAACTGCCCAAGCCGAAGACGACGCAGCCGACGACCAATAGGGATGCTGCATAATTTCCCGAACGTGTCTCCATCGGCTTCTCCATCAATCAAATGAAGACGATTATTCCATAAAAGATGGATGAGGCGCTAATGATAAATAGTGGTAAGCCAAGATAAAGGTTTATGATGAAAGGCCGTCTGAAAGCTGTTTCAGACGGCCTTTTGATGATTTTTTGGCTTGATTTAGTATGGTTGTAGTATAAAATCGTTTTACGCCGTGTTTTCAGACGGCCTGATCAGTTTTGGTTTTGAGAAAAGGATATTGGAAATGGCAAACCCTATTCGTGCGTTTCTGGATTATGTGCCGTCGGTTGATGAGTCTTGTTTTATAGATGAGACTTCGGTTGTGATTGGCGAAGTGTCGCTGGCGGAAGATGTATCCGTTTGGCCTTATGCCGTATTGCGTGGCGATGTGAACAGCATTTCTATCGGCAAGCGCAGCAATGTGCAGGACGGCAGCGTTTTGCATGTGTCGCATAAGAATGCGGCGAAGCCTGACGGTTCACCTTTGATTATCGGCGATGATGTGACGATTGGGCATAAGGTCATGCTGCATGGCTGCCGAATTGGGAATCGTGTGTTGGTGGGCATGGGCTCGATTATTTTGGATGATACGGTTGTCGAAGATGATGTGATGATAGGCGCGGGCAGTTTGGTGCCTCCGCGCAAACGTTTGGAAAGCGGTTTTTTATACGTTGGCTCGCCTGTGAAACAAGTGCGTCCGCTGACGGATGAGGAAAAGGAATTTTTGACGTATTCGTCCGCGCATTATGTCCGCCTGTCCGGCCAGCATAAAATTTCAAAATAAGGAAAACCAATACAATGAACGCAATTTATCTGGCTTCGGGCAGTCCGCGCCGTCGTGAGATTTTGGAGAATTTGGGTTTCACGGTACGCCGCCTTCCTGTGGATATTGATGAAACCCCTAAAGAAGGCGAAGCAGCAGTAGAGTATGTGCGCCGTATGGCCTGTGAGAAAAATCAGGCGGCGGTGGCGCAATGGTTTGCTGCTCATAATCAAGAACCTGAGTTTGCTGTATTGACGGCGGATACGACGGTGGCGGATGGTGCGGTTATTTTAGGTAAACCGGAATCCGAGGCGGATGCGGTCGATATGCTGGAACGTTTATCCGGACGGACGCATCAAGTGTTGACGGCTGTGTGCGTTTATTGGCAAGGCGTATGCCATGATGTGGTGCAGACGAGCGAAGTACGCTTTAAAACGTTGACGGCTGAGGAGATTGCAGCCTATGTTGCCAGCGGCGAGCCGATGGATAAAGCCGGTGCGTATGGGATTCAGGGCTTGGGCGGCGTATTTGTCGAGCATTTGCAGGGCAGTTTTACGGGCGTGATGGGTTTGCCGGTTTATGAGACTGCTCAGCTACTGAAATCTTTGGGTTTGGAAGCGCCGCCGTTTGCTTAAAATTAGGCAAATGCCGTCTGAAAGCGTGCCGACAAAAACGCCTGTTTCAGTTACAATACTGCCTTAAACAGCTTGCTTGAAGAAA
>NZ_JBQCWZ010000252.1:0-1771 GCF_051956895.1 Neisseria sp. P0021.S006 | reverse complement strand
TACGTTACCAGCTCATGGTGTCTGTATCAGGCCGAATTGGGCTTGGTCGAACTCTTCAAAAAATACGATGTACGCATGCGCCTGTTCCACGGCCGCGGCGGCAGCGTAGGCCGCGGCGGCGGCCCGTCTTACCAAGCCATTTTGGCGCAACCCGCAGGCAGCGTTGCCGGACAAATCCGCATTACCGAGCAAGGCGAAGTCATTACCGCCAAATACGCCGACCCGGGCAATGCCCAACGCAACTTGGAAACCTTGGTCGCCGCGACTTTGGAAGCCAGCATCCTGCCGGACAAAAAAGACCCTGATGCCAAACTGATGCAGGATTTGTCGGACGTATCGTTCAAATACTACCGCGAACTGATTACCCACCCCGACTTCATCGACTACTTCCTGCAAACTAGCCCGATTCAGGAAATCGCCACCCTCAACCTCGGCAGCCGTCCCGCCAGCCGCAAAACCCTAGCGCGGATTCAGGACTTGCGCGCGATTCCGTGGGTATTCTCCTGGATGCAAAACCGCCTCATGCTGCCGGCTTGGTACGGTTTCGGCAGCGCAGTGGAAACCTTGTGCGAAGGCAAACCCGAAACCCTCTCCGCCCTGCGCGAACACGCCCAAAACAACCCGTTCTTCCAAGCCATGCTCTCCAATATGGAACAAGTGATGGCAAAAACCGACATCACTTTGGCGGAAAACTATGCCGGCTTGAGCGAATCGCCCGACAAAGCAAAAGTCATCTTCGGCATGATCAAGGAAGAATACCAACGCAGCCGCAAAGCACTGCTCGACCTGCTGCAAACCGAAGAGCTTCTGCGCGACAACCGCAGCCTTGCCCGTTCGCTTGCCTTGAGGATTCCATACCTGAACGCCCTCAACGGCCTGCAAGTCGCCATGCTCAAACGCCTACGCAAAGAGCCCGACAATCCGCACGCCCTGCTGATGGTTCACCTGACCATCAACGGCGTAGCGCAAGGTTTGCGTAATACCGGTTAAAGCAGTACGGAAAAAAAGGCCGTCTGAAACAGTTTTCAGACGGCCTTTCAACCAACTGCGAACCATAGCAAAGGCTTTATCCATAAGCCTCATAATGTTTTTCAACCTGCTTGCCACTCTTACCCTATTCATTTAACTTGCCCGTATTTCGGACTATTTTGGGCAATAGCAGATAACCCGCTACAAAATCAATGTGTTCAATGAAGCATGGCAACTGCTTCAGCACGATGATAGTCAACTACTGACATACCTTAATGCGGCACTGCCCCATATCGCAGCACAATAAGCTTTCAGACAACCCTGAGGCCGTCTGAAAAACAAAAACATCTCACACCAAGGCAACTATCAATATGTTTGACATTGTATTTATATTGTTATTTGGCAGGCTTCAGCCCCACAAAACACCCGACTCATCCGACACGCCCGTCCCTTTTGGGAGTTCGGCTGCAGGCTCAGCTTTAATTTATTTATGCATACGCATAGGGACAATCATCCTTTATGGTTCGATTTCCAAAGCCATTGACAGCCTCCCCCTCATTCTGTTTCAAACAATCTGCATGTTCGGCTGTTTGGTTTTGTATTTCAAAATGTTACGTACCGCATCCAACCCGAAACACCGTCAGATGATTTATTGGGTACTGGGCATTCTTTTGGGTTTGATCTTAAGCCTCCTATCCGAAAAATTGTTTTATTTAATGGCTTTATTCATTTACTCATTCTTCAGAAGCACAATAAGCTGAATGCCTGCTCCCTCTTTTTTCAGACGGCCTTTTATTATAAG
>NZ_JBQCWZ010000251.1:0-1772 GCF_051956895.1 Neisseria sp. P0021.S006 | reverse complement strand
AATCAATAATTTTCAACTGGAGAATTATAAATATGGAATCATCTTTATCATCGATCTTTATTGTTCTTGCATTGTTATCTACCGGTTTCCTATCTGGTAAATTTCTTGCACCACCCCTTCGACAAGTCCTACTCAAACCCTTGTCCTTTATTGTCCTGCTGCTGCTCTTTTTCATGGGCTATGAGTTCGGCGGCGTCTTTACCGACCCGAATCTGGGCGCGGACATCGTCAAATATGCCCTGCTGCTCGCACTGATTATCAGCGCGTTTACCTTGATTGCGCTTTATCGCAAACCCGAAGCCTCGACTGCTCCCACTCCATCGGGCAGCTTTATCAAACCCTTTTACGGCTGTTTCAAAGCCTTTGCTTTTTTCGGTTTGGGTGTCGCGGCATTTGCCTTTTTCGGGCGACAGGTCGGCAATCTGCCCATCGACAGCACCCATATCCTCTATCTGCTGATTTTCATGGTTGGCATGGACTTGGTTCATTTCCAGCTTGGCGGATTCGGACGTAGGATTTTCCTGCTGCCGCTTCTGACCGTTGCTGCAACCGCCGCCGCGTGTTTCGTTTTTTCGCTATGTTCGCCCTATTCGTTTGCCCAAAGCCTGGTATTGTCGGGCGGTTTCGGCTGGTTCTCCCTTTCGGGTCCTATGGTTGGAAAAGCGGTATCGCCCGAAATGGGTGCGGCAGCGTTTATGACCGATTTTTTCCGCGAAATGATCAGCATCGTCTTCCTGTATTTCTACGGACGAAAGCAGCCTATGGCGGCAATCGGCATTTCCGGCGCAGCGGCAATGGACTCCGCCCTGCCCTTTGTAAAAGAAAACTGCCGCGCCGAATACATCAAATACGCCGTCGTCAGCGGCTTTATCCTGACCCTTGTCGCACCGTTTTTTCTGTCCGCCGCCATTGCCATGCTGAACTGATCCTACTATTTTTCCAAACAACTTTCAGACGACCTCCCCCCCTAAAACCCAAAAGTCATCTGAAACCGAACACCATTATGAAAACACTGGGAAAATTCCTACTGACCCTTGCCAGCCTCGCCTATCCGCTTCTATGGTATTACGGCAGGGAAAACGGCGCATTTTTCTGGCTTGCTGCGGCCATGTGTGTGTTATGGCTGATACGCGCCGCCATGCCGCAAACCACAGCCCAACGCATTACGGCGATTATCCTTGCCGCCTTTTTTGCGGCGGTACTGGTTTTCAGACGGCCTGACTCGATGTATTGGTATCCCGTCGCCGTCAATGCACTGATGCTTGCCATTTTCGGCGGCAGCCTGTTTGCCAAACAAACCGTTATCGAACGCCTCGCCCGACTGCAACACCCCGACCTGCCGCCCGAAGGTGTGCGCCACACTCGACGCGTTACGAAAATCTGGTGCGCGTTCTTTATCTTCAACGGCGCAACCGCCGCCATTTTGGCAAGCTTGCAATATTACGATTGGTGGGCGGCTTATACAGGCATCGTGTCGTATGTGTTAATGGGAATATTATTTGCCGGAGAGTGGATTTATCGGAAATTAGTTTTGAAGGTTTAAACCATTAAAAATATTTCATCAATTATCAGCCTTTTGTAGACGGACAAAACGGCAAAACCGATCGGTTACTCCATTGCTTCAAAAGAAGTGAAAGCCATTCATTGGAAGAGTGGCAGGCAAATGATTACGAATTGGTACGCCAAACGACAAACAAACAATACGATGAATGCTTGGCCCAATTCAAAGAAGATACGAAGGCAAATACATCAAAATTATAAAAACTTAGAAC
>NZ_JBQCWZ010000250.1:0-1774 GCF_051956895.1 Neisseria sp. P0021.S006 | reverse complement strand
TGGTGCATCTGCGCCAAGCCCATGCGCTCGGCGTGTTCGATGACCATCAAGGCGGCATTGGGCACATCTACGCCGACTTCGATGACGGTAGTGGCGACCAATACGTTCAGACGGCCTGCGGCAAACTCCGCCATGACTTCAGCTTTTTCGGCGGCCTTCATGCGCCCGTGTACCAAGCCGATGTTGAGTTCGGGCAAGGCTGCCTGAAGCTGCTCGAGGGTTTCGGTGGCGGTTTGCAGTTGCAGAGTTTCGCTTTCTTCAATCAGCGGACAGACCCAGTATGCCTGCTGCCCTTTGCGGCAGATGTTGAGAACGAAGCCTTCGACTTCGGCGCGGCGGACGTTGTTGACGAGACGGGTTTTAATCGGGGTACGCCCGGGCGGCAATTCGTCGATAACGGACACGTCTAAGTCGGCGAAGAAACTCATAGCAAGCGTGCGCGGGATGGGGGTGGCAGACATCATCAGCTGGTGGACGTCGCGCCCTTTGTTTTTGAGGGCGAGGCGTTGGGCGACGCCGAAGCGGTGTTGTTCGTCCACAATCACCAAGCCGAGATTTTGAAACTCGACGTCGTCTGAAAACAGGGCGTGCGTGCCGATGGCAATTTTGACAGTGCCGTCAGCCAGTTTGGCTTTGGCTTCGTCTTTGGCTTTTTTGCGCTGGCTACCGGAAAGCCAAACGACTTCAAGCCCTAAAGGCTCAAGCCATTGTTTGAACTTGATGAAGTGCTGTTCGGCAAGGATTTCGGTCGGCGCCATTACAGCCACCTGCGCACCGGATTCGATAGCAGTCAAAGCAGACAAGGCGGCCACAATGGTTTTGCCGCTGCCAACATCGCCTTGCAGCAGGCGGTGCATGGGGTGGGTTTGCGCCATATCGTGGCAGATTTCGGAAACAACTCTTTCTTGCGCATCAGTCAGGGCAAACGGCAAAGCGTGGCGCAGGGCTTGAGTCAATGTGCCGTCGCCACCCAATGCCGTGGCCGAGCCGCTGACGCGCTTCTGCCGTGCCAAGCGCATAGAAAGCTGTTGCGCCAAAAGTTCGTCAAATTTGAGCCGTTGCCATGCAGGCAGCGTGCCGTCTGAAAGTTGATGAATGGTGAAGCTTGGCGGCGGCGAATGCAAAAGGCGCAGGCTTTCGGCAAGGTGCGGCAATTTCAGACGGCCTAATAAAGCATCAGGCAAGGTGTCGTGCAACGGCGTAACGTCCAAGGCCGTCTGAATAATACGGCGCAAAGTGGGTTGATTTAAACCGTTTACGGTCGGATAAATCGGCGTAAGGCTTTCTGCCAAACCGCTGCTCTCGGCATCGCGGATTTTAGGATGAATCATCTCGTCGCCGTGAAACCCGTGCTTGATTTCGCCCACGGCGCGGATGCGCTTGCCGACCGCCATCTGTTTCTGGTTGCTGGCATAAAAGTGGATAAAGCGCAGAAAAAGGACGCTGCCGGAACCGTCGGCGATTTGGACAATCAGCTGCTTGCGCGGCTTAAATGTCACTTCCTGATGAATGACTTCGCCCTCAACCTGACACGGCACGCCGATTGGTGCATCCTTAATCGGCATGATGTGCGTCTCATCCTCATAACGCAACGGCAGGTGCAACACCAAATCCCATGCGGTATGGAGGTTGAGTTTCTCGAGCTTCTTAGCGGAAACATCGGTAATTTTGAGCTGTTTTTGGGTTTCGGGCGTCATCTTAAAAGGCAGCTGATTTAAAGTTTGCTGTATTTTATCCGAAAACAAAAAGGCCGTCTGAACGCAATGTTTCAGAC
>NZ_JBQCWZ010000249.1:0-1778 GCF_051956895.1 Neisseria sp. P0021.S006 | reverse complement strand
CGTTCTGCCGGCGTGTCTTCAATCGGGGCAACGACTTTGACGAAGCCGTCTTCTTGTCCGATTTCCATGCCCAGGCCGCCGAATTCGCCGCTGGTGGATTCTTTCATTTCGGCATAGCCTTTTTTGTCCATATACTCGGAATGCGGATCGAGGTCGGACACCATGCCTTTCATTGCGCCTTCAAAAAGCTCGGCATCGGGTTTGTCTTGGTAATAGTTGGCTTTGATTTGGCCGTACACTTCTGCCATGGTGCGGATGGTTTGCACGGGAAGGGCCTCGTTGTCTTTTTTGTCTTTTTCGGCGGCAAAACTTTGTACACTCAGACTGAGGGCGATGCCGCTAAATGCGCCGAGAGTGTAGATTGCAACTTTTTTCAAAGTGGATTTTGTTGACATTCGTTTGACTTTCTTTTTGTGTACGGTAAGCAAAGTGTTTTTTGTTTTCTCTGAACCCGTTGACTTTATGTGATTTAAACGCTTGGAACAATAAGTTTAAGGTAAAAGTTTGTTGTTTAATGTGCTGAACAGGCGTGAAAATCGTGTTTTATTGTGGTTTATGATGAAAATTCAGACGGCCTGAAGGGGAGAGCTCACTCAGGCCGTCTGAAACATCAGTTAATCCATGAAAGCGGATTCATGACTTGTCCGTTGTAGCGGACTTCAAGGTAAAGGCCGGTTTCGCCCGACGGCAAAGTGCCGCTGGTGCCAATCTTGCTACCGGCATTGACGGCATAGTTTTGGGCGATGTCGATTTCGTTCAGACCGGAGTAAATGCTGACATAGCCGTCGCCGTGGTCGAGGACGACCACTTTACCGTAGCCTTCAATCTCGCCGGCAAAAGTAACCGTGCCTGAGGCAATGCTGCTGACCGGAGCAGGAACGGTATTGTAGAACACGCCTTTCCAAACTTCGCCATCGCCGCGGTCTTGACCGAACAGGCCTGCCAGTGTGCCGTTGACCGGTTTTTTCAGACGGCCTTGCATACGGCTGAAGCTGTTGGCGTTGCTGACGGTAAAGCCTTGGGTGTTCGGGGCTTGCAGTTTCATGTCTTCGTCAGTTAGCGTGGACATGGCGGCGCGTTCGGCTTCGGCTTTTTGCTGGGCGGCAGCCTGCTCTTTGCGGGCTTTTTCGGCAGCGGCCAAGCGGGCTTCGGCGGCTTTTTTACGTGCTTCGGCTTCGGCTTTGCGTTGCTCGGCTTTGCGTTTTTCCAAATCTTTCAAGAGGTTGTTGAGGCGTTGCTCGTTTTCTCTGTGGTTGATTTTCTTTTGCGCTTCTTTGGCTATTTGCGCGTTTTGACGGCGGCTTTCGGCTTGTTCGGCGGTATTGGTTACGCCTTGTTGACGCAATGAAGCCTGAATATTGGCTTGCAGTTTTTTCAGGTAAGCCAATTCATTGTTGATTTTTTGCTCTTGCGCCGCCAGCTCTTTTTGTTGTTTTTCCAAGTCTCTCATAACTTGGTCGTTGGCGTTGTTGATATAACGCGTGTAACGCAGGAAGCGGGTTTTTTGGCCGGCATCGGCGTTTTTCAGGAAGAGGGCGACCGCGTTGGGCTGGCTGTTTTTATAGTTGCCGGACACAAAACGCGAAATTTGGGCGCGAGTGTTGGAAACTTCGGCTTTTAACTGGTTGGCATCGGCATTGAGTTTTTGGAATTTTTCCCATGCGTCGCGTTGTTTGCGGTTGATGCCGGAGAGGTTGTTGCGTGTTTGTTGCAGCTGTTTGAGCGTGGCATTGGCATGGATAATGAAACCCTCGTTGCGTTTGGCAAAGGATTTTTTG
>NZ_JBQCWZ010000248.1:0-1781 GCF_051956895.1 Neisseria sp. P0021.S006 | reverse complement strand
TGCCTATGCTCAAATTGACTTTTTCAGCAAACACGCAGCGGCATTATCTATATCCATCAAACCGAAGACCCGCGCCCGACGCTGATTGCCCAGCACAGTGCTATTTTTGAAGCCATTGTCCAGGCCAAACCAGCCGAGGCGGCGGAAGCGGCAAAACTGCATTTGAATTATGTCGCCCGCCGCATTTTGCAGGACAGGGAATATCAAAGCCACAGCGAGCATGCGGACGTATTGGCGCAAAATGATTTGAAACGGGTAGATTGGTAGCGTTTAAAAATAATCAGGCCGTCTGAATTTTTTCAGACGG
Source organism: Neisseria sp. P0021.S006 (assembly GCF_051956895.1). NCBI lineage: Bacteria > Pseudomonadati > Pseudomonadota > Betaproteobacteria > Neisseriales > Neisseriaceae > Neisseria > Neisseria sp. P0021.S006. Next base: position 1,474 of record NZ_JBQCWZ010000248.1, on the reverse strand, counting down.
CCTGATTTTGCAAATAAGGCTTTTTAGTGCCACAATCTTCCCCATTCTGTCTAAAAACAAAGGAAGCACCATGTACCGTCATGTCGAGTATTATCCGGGCGACCCGATTTTGAGTTTGGTTGAAACCTTCAAACGCGACGAGCGTTCTGAAAAAGTCAATTTGAGCATAGGCATTTATTTTGATGGCGAAGGCAAAATGCCGGTTTTGGAATCTGTCCTCCGGGCAGAAGCAGAGCATGCGGCCGTACCGCGCCCATCGCCTTATCTGCCGATGGAAGGTTTGGACACTTACCGAAGCGCGGTTCAGCGTTTGCTGTTTGGGCAGGATAATCCGGCGTTGGCAGAAGGGCGCGTTGCGACCATACAGACCTTGGGCGGCTCGGGGGCGTTGAAAGTCGGTGCCGACTTTTTGCACCGTTGGTTCCCTGAAGCGAAAGCCTATGTCAGCGACCCGACTTGGGACAACCATAAGGGTATTTTTGAAGGTGCCGGTTTTGAAGTGGGGACGTATCCTTATTACAACCCTGAAACCGTCGGCGTAAAATTTGAAGAAATGACTGCGTTTTTCAAGACCTTGCCGGAAAACAGCGTCTTGATTTTACATCCATGCTGTCAAAACCCGACCGGCGTCGATATGTCGCAAGCGCAATGGGATGAAGTGTTGGACATCGTTAAAACGCACAAGCTGATTCCGTTTATGGATATTGCCTATCAAGGTTTCGGCGAGGATTTGGACAACGATGCTTATGCGATTCGTAAAGCCGTCGAAATGGGCCTGCCTTTGTTTGTCAGCAACTCTTTTTCGAAAAACCTGTCGCTGTATGGCGAACGCGTCGGCGGTTTGAGTGTAGTGTGTCCCAATAAGGAAGAAGCAGAGCTGGTGTTCGGACAGTTGAAATTTACCGTCCGCCGAATTTATTCCAGTCCTGCCGCGCATGGCGCATACATTGCATCTGATGTGATGAATAGCGAGGAGCTACGCGCTTTATGGGAAAATGAGGTTTACGCCATGCGCGACCGCATCCGTGCCATGCGTCAGAAACTTTATGATGTTTTGACGGCCAAAATTCCCAATCGCGATTTCAGCTATTTCATCAAACAGCTCGGTATGTTCAGCTATACAGGCCTAACCGTAGAGCAGGTACACCGCCTGCGTGACGAGTTTGCCGTTTACCTGCTGGATTCAGGCAGGATGTGTGTGGCAGGATTGAATGCATCGAATATCGATTATGTGGCCGAAGCATTTGCCAAAGTGTTGCAATAGCCGTTCAATCTGAAATTGAATGTAGTTTTATTTGAAGTAAATCAAAAGGCCGTCTGAAAAATTTTCATCTTTCAGACGGCCTCTTTATAATTGGCGCACCCAACAGGGATCGAACCTGTGACCTCCAGCTTCGGAAACTGACACTCTTCCAACTGAGCTATGGGTGCGAAAGCCGTAAGGTTAACGCATATTGGCTTTATTGGCAAAGTT
>NZ_JBQCWZ010000247.1:0-1790 GCF_051956895.1 Neisseria sp. P0021.S006 | reverse complement strand
GTTCAGACTAACACTTTTTAATGCGCATGATAATAGTTATTATTTATTTTATTGATTAGGTACACAGATTTTGAAACAAAAGGCCGTCTGAAAAATAATTTTCAGACGGCCTTTAAATTTGAAATGCCGCTAAACCTTATCGCTTTCCAGCTTAAGCCTGATAACGCGACAGGCTCAAATCGTCGCTTCGGATTTCGGTATCTTTGCCGCTCACGATATCGGCGGTTAATTTTGCCGAACCCAGCGACATGGTCCAGCCCAAAGTACCGTGGCCGGTATTCAGGAAGAGATTATCAAAGCGGGTGCGCCCGATTAGCGGTGTGCTGTCGGGCGTCATCGGTCTGAGACCGCTCCAGAACAATGCTTGTTTCAAATCGCCGCCTTCGGGGAACAAGTCGTTGACGACCAAAGCCAAGGTTTCGCGGCGTTTTTCGGGCAGTTTGATTTCGTAGCCAGACAATTCCGCCATGCCGCCGACGCGGATTCTGTTGTCAAAGCGCGTGATGGCGACTTTGTAGCTTTCATCTAAAACGGTGGAAACCGGTGCGCCGTCTGAGTTTGTGACGGGCAGGGTCAAGGAATAGCCTTTGACGGGATAAATCGGCAGATTGAGATCCAACTGCGCCAACACAGTCCTGCTGAAGCAGCCGAGCGCGCAGACAACGGCATCTGCTTCAAACCGCCCTGTTTCGGTTTCAACGGCTTTGATGCGCAGCCCGTTGTGGTCGATGCGGCTGATGGTTTGGTTGAAGTGGAACTGTACGCCCTTTTCCTGACACAATTTGTATAGGTTTTCAGTGAAGAGGTGGCAGTCGCCGGTCGCATCCGCAGGCAGGTGCAGGCCGCCGGCAATTTTTGCGGTAACGCGTGCCAGCGCAGGCTCAAACTCGGCGCATTCTTCGGGTTTCAGACGGCGGTACGGCACGCCGTAGCGTTCCAAAACGGCAATGTCTTGTTCTGCCGCTTCGACTTCTTTAGCCTGACGGAAAATCTGCAACGTCCCTTTTTTGCGCCCTTCAAAATTCATGCCGGTTTGCGCTTCAAAACGGCGGAACATTTCTCGGCTGTATTCAGAAATCCTGACCATGCGCTCTTTGTTGATTTGATAGCGCGCGGCCGTGCAGTTTTGCAGCATTTGCCACAGCCATTCGATTTGATACAGGCTGCCGTCAGGGCGAAACAGCAAAGGCGGATGGCTTTTAAACAGCCATTTCAGCGCTTTGGTCGGAATACCGGGAGCAGCCCACGGCGTGGTATAGCCGTAAGAAAGCTGGCCTGCATTGGCAAAACTGGTTTCCATCGCCACACCCTCGGCGCGGTCGATGACTGTTACTTCATGTCCTGCCTCTGCCAGATACCACGCGGAAGATACGCCGGCAACACCAGCACCTAAAACAAGCACTTTCATTTTTCTCCTCCTCTGACTTTTTTCCAAACAGACTTAATATACATCGGGCCGTCTGAATATTCAGATTCAGACGGCCTTGGACATTAATGCGGCAATTCGCCGTTTTTGATTTTTTGTTTGAAGTCGCGCGTTTCATTGACGATGACTTTCGCCATCAACAAAAGCGCAATCAGGTTGGGCAACGCCATCAAGCCGTTGAATGTGTCCGAAGCCAGCCACACCAAATCAAGGCTCAACACGGTTCCCAGCATAACCGAAGAAACATAACCAACGCGGTACAAACCGGCAAACTTCTCGCCGAAGACGTAAACCGCGCATTTCTCGCCGTAATAACACCAGCCGAGAATGGTTGAGTAGGCAAAGAAAATCAGGCCGATGGTGA
>NZ_JBQCWZ010000246.1:0-1800 GCF_051956895.1 Neisseria sp. P0021.S006 | reverse complement strand
ATTGCATGATGCCGTCTGAACGCACGCGCAGGGTGGTTTCAAATGGTTTTTGCATTTTCCAGAGCAGGCCTTTTTGTGGGACAAGGGTAAAGCTGCCGCTGGTGGTCATGGGTTTGCTGAGGGATTTAAGCTGGCGTTGTTGGACAAAATTGCCTTGCACGTTTTGCGGTTTTTGCAGGGTTTGTGCCAATTCGGCAGGGGAAAATGCCCACAAAGCCGGAGCGCTGATGAGGAGAGTAAGAGAAAGAATGTTTTTTTTCATTGTGCTTCCATAAGGTTTGAGGCCGTCTGAAAATTCAGACGGCCTTTTATTGCTTTAATTATAAGGCTGACAAGGCCTGATTAAAGGTTGCGCTTGGACGCATCGCTTGTGCCGCTTTTTCAGGATTGGCTGCGTAGTAGCCGCCGATGTCGACCGCTTTGCCTTGTACGGCAGAGAGTTCTTCAACGATTTTGGCTTCGTCGGCAGTCAAAGCGGCTGCCAATGGAGCAAATGCGGCTTTCAGTTCGGCATCTTTGTCTTGCGCCGCCAATTCTTGCGCCCAGTAGAGGGTGAGGTAGAAATGGCTGCCGCGGTTGTCGAGTTCGCCTGCTTTGCGTTTAGGCGATTTGTCGTTCAACAGCAGTTTTTCGGTGGCTGCATCCAAAGTGTCGGCGAGGACTTGGGCTTTGGAGTTGCCGGTTTTTTGCGCCAGATGTTCAAACGATACGGCGAGTGCGAGGAATTCGCCCAAAGAGTCCCAACGCAAGTGGTTTTCTTCGAGGAATTGTTGGACATGTTTCGGTGCGGAGCCGCCAGCGCCGGTTTCAAACATACCGCCACCATTCATCAATGGAACGATAGACAGCATTTTCGCGCTGGTACCCAGTTCCAAAATTGGGAACAAGTCGGTCAGGTAGTCGCGCAGGACGTTACCGGTTACAGAGATGGTGTCTTCGCCGTTTTTCAGACGACCCAAGCTGAACTTGGCAGCTTCTTCGGGAGCGAGGACGCGGATGTCGAGACCGTTGGTATCCAGTTCGGCAAGGTAGGCTTTAACCTTGGCGAGCAGGCTCTTGTCGTGCGGACGGTTTTCGTCGAGCCAGAACACGGCTGGCGTGTTGCTCAGACGGGCGCGGTTGACGGCGAGTTGTACCCAGTCTTTGACGGGCGCGTCTTTGGTTTGGCACATACGCCAGATGTCGCCTGCTTCAACGTCGTGCTGCATCAGGACTTTGCCTGCCGCATCAATGACTTGAACCTGACCGTCGGCTTCGATTTCGAAAGTTTTATTGTGCGAACCATATTCTTCGGCCGCCTGCGCCATCAGGCCGACGTTGGGTACTGTACCCATGGTTGTCGGATCGAACGCGCCGTGTTCGCGGCAGAAGTCGATGGTTGCTTGATAAACGCCTGCGTAGCTGCTGTCGGGAATCACGGCTTTGGTGTCTTGCGCTTTGCCGTCTTTGTCCCACATACGGCCGGAATTGCGGATCATCGCAGGCATGGAAGCATCGACGATAACATCGCTGGGGACGTGCAGGTTGGTAATGCCTTTGTCGGAATCGACCATCGCCAAATCGGGGTTGGCAGCGTAAACGGCAGCGATTTCGGCTTCGACGGCAGCGCGAGTGTCCGCATCCAGTTTGTCCAGATTGGCAAGCAGGTTGCCGAAGCCGTTGTTGACATTGACGCCGGCGGCAGCCAGTTTGTCGCCGAATTTTTCAAAAACAGGCGCGAAGAACACTTTGACGGCGTGTCCGAAGATAATCGGGTCGGACACTTTCATCATGGTGGCTTTCATGTGCAGCGAGAACAAT
>NZ_JBQCWZ010000245.1:0-1801 GCF_051956895.1 Neisseria sp. P0021.S006 | reverse complement strand
GGGAACAAACCGTCCAAAGGCCGTCTGAACGGTTTGCACACAGGATTAAATCGCCATCAAATCTTCTTCTTTGGCAGCCAAGAGCTTGTCTGCCTAAGCAATATATTTGTCGGTCAACTTCTGAACCGCTTCCTCGCCTCGGCGGGCTTCATCTTCAGAAATTTCTTTGTCTTTCAACAATTTTTTGATGTGGTCGTTTGCATCACGGCGCACATTGCGGATAGACACACGGCCCTCTTCCGCTTCGCCGCGTACTACTTTGATCAAATCTTTACGGCGTTCCTCAGTCAACATAGGCATTGGAACACGGATCAAATCACCGACAGAAGCAGGGTTCAGGCCCAAGTTGGAATCACGAATCGCTTTCTCGACTTTTGCAGCCATATTGCTCTCGAACGGTTTCACACCGATCGTACGCGCATCCAAAAGCGTTACGTTTGCCACTTGGCTCACAGGCACCATGCTGCCCCAGTATTCCACTTCCACTTGGTCGAGCAGGCCGGTATGCGCACGGCCGGTACGCACTTTAGCCAAATTGTCTTTCAATACTTCCAGAGAACGCTGCATTTTGCCTTCAGCTGTCTTTTGAATATCATTAATCATCTTATACTTTCAATTTCATAGGAATAAAACAGGATTAACCGAGAATAGTACCGTTAAACCGCCACCACGACAAGGCTTTACGCCCCAACAGCCTTGTTTTCTAACCGATATTTAACATCAAACAAAATAAAGGCCGTCTGAAAATCTTTCAGACGGCCTTTTCCTAATTCAAATCCTACTCTCTATTCCGTTCATTCCAAAAGTAACGCCATACAAAGCATGGAAAAGCAAAAATCAGGTAGAGGCAGACAACGGTCGCGTAAAACTCCCAATCTTGGGCATGCACGGCACCAGCTCGCGATTCGAGGATATAGGCGAGGATCGAGGTAAGAAGGAAGCCTGCCAGCAACTCGATCAAGTGATGGCCGATATGTTTGCGTTTCAGGGCGATGATGCCGAAGAATTTGGTGGTAATAAATGGTGCGTTGGCAAAGATAAGTGCCAACAGCAAAAGAATGTACATGGATGCGGTCATGATGGTCTTTCGGTTTTCAGACGGCCTATATGTGATTTTAACATGTTAAATGGGCATTCTTGCCCATCATTATCCGTGGAATATTCAATATCTTGATGATACCTGCTTGATGATTGTTCAAAGGCTTGAGGCCGTCTGAACTTTGGGTATATTTCATCCGAATGCGAATCCTAACAAAAACGGCGGCTTTGGAACAGCCGCCGTTGGTTTTGTTTGAAGCTTACAGGGTATTTTCCAATGCTTTGGCACACCAGTCGATAACGGTTTGCGGCATGATACCCCACAGGAGCAGCAAGAAGGCATTGACCGTCAGAACAAATTTAGCGGCATAGTTACTGCCGACCGGCTGGTCATGATCAGGCGCATCGAAGTAGATGACTTTGACCACGCGCAGGTAGTAGAAGGCGCCAATCAGCGACATGATGACGGCAAATACGGACAACCAAACATGGCCTTGTTTCAAGAGTGCCATAATCACGCCGAATTTGGCGTAAAAACCCATCAGCGGCGGAATACCCGCCATGGAGAACATAGACAGCAACATCAGGAAGGCAAACCATGCATGGCGTTGGTTAAGGCCTGCGAGGTCTTTGATATTTTCACATTCAATGTCTTTGGTGGACAATACCATCAAAACACCGAAGCTGACTGCCGCCATCAAAGCATAGGTAATGGCGTAATACAAACCTGCAGTAAAGCCGACTGCGCCTGCCATAAACGCCA
>NZ_JBQCWZ010000244.1:0-1808 GCF_051956895.1 Neisseria sp. P0021.S006 | reverse complement strand
TGGATGTTGGTCACTCGATTTTTCATCATAACGTTGCGTTCCGGTTGGTTTTTAGTGCGTAAAGGCGTTATTTTAAAGGGCTATCCGCTTCTGCGCTATGCTTTTATTGTAAAGGAATTTTAACAAAGGCAATGAAGGCCGTCTGAAATGCCGTTAATCAACTTTCAGACGGCCTTTAATCGAAGTCTGCCTGCTTACTCAGTACAGGATATGGCAATTTCCGCCACATCGTCCGCACTGTGCGGCAACGCCAGCGTACGGGCATTTTTCGCCCATTTCAGGCATTTTTCACGGTTCAAACCGCCGAGGATTTCGGCCAATTTTTCTGCCGTCAGTTGAGTTTGCGGCAGCAGCAAACCAGCTTCGGCCTGCACCATAAAACGCGCATTGGCTGTTTGATGGTCGTCCACTGCATGCGGATACGGCACCAGCAACGCACCCAAACCGGCAGCCGTCAGTTCGGCAATCGTCAGCGCGCCGGCACGACAAATCACCAAATCGGCATCTCGGTAGGCAGACACCATATCGGTAATAAATTCGACGCACTCGGCTTGCACACCCAACGCATCGTAATCCGCCTGCAAGTTACCCAATTTATTGCGGCCGGACTGATGATACATTTGCGGACGGGCAGCCTCAGGCAACAATGCCAAAGCCTGCGGAACGGTTTTGTTCAACACATCTGCCCCTAAACTGCCACCCACCACCAAAACTTTCAGACGGCCCTGGCGGTTTGCAAAGCGTTCTTCAGGAACAGGCAATGCCGCAATATCGGCACGGACAGGGTTACCCACCAATCCGCCTTCATGTTGAAAGGCTTTCGGGAAAGCATACAGAACACGTTTTGCCCAACACGACAGTTGGCGGTTGGACAAACCGGCTACGGCGTTTTGCTCATGAATCACAATCGGCACACCGGAAATTTTTGCCGCCAAGCCACCGGGGAAAGTAACAAAACCACCAAAACCGATCACACACTCGACACGGTGTTTCTTAATAATCTGCTGCGCCGCACGGACAGTTTTATACAGCGTAAACGGCAACATCAGCTTGCGCTTGATGCCGTTGCCACGGATTCCTTTAATGGCCAGCGTTTCCAAGCGTATGCCGTATTGCGGCACGATACGCTCTTCCATCGAATCCTGACTGCCCAGCCAAATCACATGATGGCCGCGCTTTTGCAGCGACTCGGCAACCGCCAATGCAGGGAAAATATGACCGCCCGTACCGCCGGCCATCAGCATAAAAGTTTTACCGCTCATGGTTTTACTCCACCGAATAACCGCGCATTTTTTGGCGGTTTTCATAATCAATGCGCAATAACAAAGTAATGCACACCAGCATGATAAAGACAGCCGAACCACCGTAAGACATAAACGGCAAAGTCAGGCCTTTAGTAGGCAGGATACCGATGTTTACACCGATATTGAAGAAACTTTGAATACCAATCCAAATACCGATGCCGTTGGCAATGTACGCGCTGAACATCAAGCCCGAATCACGCGCCTGCTTGCCGATGGAAAACGCACGCCACACCAGCCAGCCGTAGCAGAACACCAAAACCAGCATCCCGAAAAAGCCGAATTCCTCGCCGATGACGGCAAAAATAAAGTCCGTATGCGCTTCAGGCAGGTAGAAACGTTTTTCCAAACTCGCACCCAAGCCCTCACCAAACCAGCCCCCGCGCGCAATCGCCATCAAGGAATGCGTCAGCTGATAGCCTTTACCCAAAGGATCGCTCCAAGGGTCCAAAAACGCTGCCACACGCGCCATACGGTAAGGCGCAGCCAAAATCAACAAGCCCATAC
>NZ_JBQCWZ010000243.1:0-1810 GCF_051956895.1 Neisseria sp. P0021.S006 | reverse complement strand
ATATTTTCTGACTGTATTAAATATTCATAAACTTCGAGTAATCGATACGTTGAATATGTGTAAGGATTTTAAGCCTATTTGGAAAGATCCATTACATAAAGTGAAGATGAACAGCTTTTTCCTAAAATCCCGCCCGAACCAACTCCTCCAACAGCGCAGGTCGGCGTGGTTTTTCGCTATATTGCTCCCTAACTTTGTCGGCAAAGTCTTCCATCGCCTGCCGTTGTGCGGAATATTGGCGGCGGAGGGTCTTTAATTGGTTCAAGAGCTGGCGGTATTGCTTACGGTTGCTTGCCTTATTGATTTCAGCCGCAAAGATTTTCAGGTAGCAAGCCACGATTTGGTCGTGATACGGCTCGGGGAAAGACGGGGCAAAACGATCCATTGGGTACAACAACAAGAGGTGTTGCTGCAATAGGGCGAGCAGCCGGTCGAATTCCTGTTCATGCTCCAATATTTCAGCTTGCAGCGAATATTGACCCGACAAGCGCGCAAGCAGGCGGTTGAATTCATGCGGCCATTCGGCGGCGGAAAACGTGGCTTTCCATGCTTCATAATGCGGCAATGAAAGGGGGACGGAAAACGCCAAATCCGCTGCGATTTCGCGTACATTTTTACCGGTTTCCTTCAATACATCAAAAAGTTGCAGCTTCCATTTGTGCGCTGTGCCGAGTGTTCCTTCAGCTTCGGCAATACTGATGCCTTCGCGCAAGAGGCGTTCCGCTTCTGCCCGGTCTCGCTGCCCGACTGCTTGTTCTACCGCAATTTGTCTGAATTTCGGCAAGCGCAGATGTCGTCTGAAATAATCCTGCGCGGCAGCAGTATCGCCTTTCGCCTGCAAAACCTGCCAGCCTTCGAGTGCCCAAAATTCATAATCCCAATCCAATTTGGCAACTGCCAAACGTTTATTCACGCAATCTTGCCACGCCTGCCATTCACCGCGCAGCCGCCAGATTCGGGCGCGGATTTGGTAGATTTTATTGCCTGCCTCCGAGAAATCAAAATAGCGGCTGTCGTCCAAACATTTGTCTAAAAAATTGATCAAACGCTTTGGGACGTTTTCCATGACCGCTTCTTCCAGAAGGTCAATTGCCATATACATAGCATCGACCAACATACCGTCCGAATCGTCCGCCTTTTCAAAAGCATCCTGCAAACGCGGTATCAACAGAGGCAAAGCCTGCGCCAACGCTGCCGTTCCCTCTTGCGCCACATCTTCCAACCAGTTTTGCAGCCTGATACCCAAATCAGCGGCTTCGTAGTAATCATAATATCGGGTTCGGGAAAAGATTCGGGAGAGCTGCTGCCGATACGGATTGCCGCCCTTTTTAGGCTGTTGCGCATCGGATTCGTCCGGCTGCCCATCCAGCATTTGAGCGTGCACCGCATACCACAACGCCGCCATATGCTTGCACGCCCCGCCATAAGGACAATCGCAGCCCCCATCCTTAATGTACAAATCACTATCCAACTTCAGCCATACCCAATAGTTTTCCGAACCGCACACCTCCGCCCGATAACGCCCGGAGGAAGTTTTTTGGACATCGCGAACCTTGCCCTGCTGAAAATACAGCAGGCCGCGTTCGGCAATGTGGGGCGGGAACAGGTGGAGCGGGTGGATACGGGGCATGGTTGGTTTCAAGAAGTGGTTGAAACATGGGAAGTTTACTGGTTCGGGCAGCGTTTGGGGAGATGGTAGAGGGAAGATTTGTTTGGCAAAGAGGCAAAAGGTCGTCTGAAAATGGGTTTCAGACAACCTTTGGTTTGGGTAGGAAGGGAAGTAGTTTAGAAAGACCGCGTGCGTGCGTAC
>NZ_JBQCWZ010000242.1:0-1810 GCF_051956895.1 Neisseria sp. P0021.S006 | reverse complement strand
CCGTATCGCCCGTGGTGGCCGGTTTGATGTTCGTCTTATTGTTCGGCGCGCACACGGCATTGGGCGGCTGGCTGGAAGCGCAAGGCATACAGATTATCTTCGCCATTCCCGGCATTATTTTGGCGACGCTGTTCGTTACCTTCCCCTTTGTTGCGCGCGAAATCATTCCTTTGATGCAGGCGCAGGGCGACAGCGAAGAACAGGCCGCGCTGATTCTCGGCGCAAGCGGCTGGCAGATGTTTTGGCGCGTTACCCTGCCCAACATCAAATGGGCGCTGCTCTACGGCATCATCCTCACCAACGCCCGCGCAATGGGCGAGTTCGGCGCGGTCAGCGTGGTATCGGGACACATACGCGGCGAAACCAACACCATCCCGCTTTTGGTTGAAATCTTCTACAACGAATACAACTTCACCGGCGCATTCGCCCTCTCCAGCGTATTGGCACTTTTAGCCTTGGCTACCTTGCTGGTGCAAAACATCATTACCAAATTACAAGATAAAAAACTCGCCGCCGCCGAAAGGAACGCAGCATGAGCATCACTATTCAAAACTTAAACAAACACTTCGGAGCGTTCCACGCGCTGAAAAACATCAACCTCAACGTCCCCACCGGCAAACTCGTTTCCCTGCTCGGCCCTTCCGGCTGCGGCAAAACCACGCTCTTGCGCATTATTGCCGGGCTGGAAAACGCCGACGGTGGCCAAATTCTCTTTGACGGGCAAGACGTCACCGCCAAGCATGTGCGCGAGCGCAAAGTCGGTTTCGTGTTCCAACACTACGCCCTCTTCCGCCACATGAACGTGTTTGACAACGTCGCCTTCGGTTTGACCGTATTGCCCAAATCCGAACGCCCATCCAAAGAACAAATCCGCGCCAAAGTCGAAGAACTGCTCAAACTCGTGCAGCTCTCCCACCTCGCCAAATCCTATCCGCACCAGCTCTCCGGCGGCCAACGCCAACGTATCGCCCTTGCCCGTGCGCTTGCGGTCGAACCGAAACTCCTGCTTTTGGACGAACCCTTCGGCGCACTGGATGCCAAAGTGCGCAAAGAATTACGCACTTGGTTGCGCGACATCCATCACAACCTAGGCGTAACCAGCATTTTAGTAACACACGACCAAGAAGAAGCCCTCGAAGTTTCTGACGAAATTGTCGTCATGAACCACGGCAAAATCGAACAAACCGGCAGCGCCGAAGCCATTTACCGTAAACCTGAAAACGCCTTCGTTACCGAGTTCTTAGGCGAAACCGACGCTTTTGAAGGACGCATCGAAAAAGGCATCTGGCACTACAACGGCTTCGCGTGGAAATTGGACGCGCACTACAAATGGCAGGAACAAACCGCTATCGGCTATATCCGCCCACACGAATGGCAGCTTGCAGCCGAAAACGAAACACCGATGATTCGTGCCAAAATCGAAAAAATCCACGCCGTCGGCGCATTGACGCATATTTTGGTGAAACACGACAAACAGGACGTACATATCACGCTGGCAGGCAGCGATGCCGCGCGTTACCAAATCGCCGAAGGCAAAGAATTGAACCTGATTCCGAAACAGGTTTATGTCTTTTCTCAAAACGAACTGATTGAATATTCGATTTGAGACTAAATCATAAGGTCGTCTGAAAATCTGCTTTCAGACGGCCTTTCATCTTATTCAAACCTGCCAATCAATCGGCTCTAAACCATGCGCCTGCAAATAAGCGTTTGCCTGCGAAAAATGTTTGCAGCCGAAAAAGCCACGATACGCCGATAAAGGCGAAGGGTGCGGCGCGGTCAGCACCAAATGACGGCTGCGGTCGATAAA
>NZ_JBQCWZ010000241.1:0-1813 GCF_051956895.1 Neisseria sp. P0021.S006 | reverse complement strand
GCGGAAAAGAAGTTGTATTTAAAGAGATTGTGGAATAGGGCGGTTTAGCCTTTAGCCAAATATTTGATTAAAGGCTTGGGCAAACCATAATCTGCTAAATGTTCCAATGATACCCAAAGGCCGTCTGAAAGATGTTCAGACGGCCTTTGTTGCGTCTGAAAAGGGGTAATCATCAATAAGCGGTGGGTCAGGCGGTGGGTAAATGTGGTTTGTTCTTCAAGGCCGTCTGAAATAATACCGAAGCGTTCTGCGTAAGCATACAAATCGTCTAATTTTTCAAAACAGGGTACGCAATACAGACCGCCCCAAATGCCTTTGGCAGGGCGTTTTTCAAGCAATAATGCGCCGTCAGTGTTATGGATAATCAGCCAATAAAGCGGTAGGGTTTGCACTTCGGGAGCAGTTTTTTTACGGGGTAGCTCGTCAATGCGGTTTTGTTTTTTTGCTTCGCAGATGTCTGCCATCGGGCATTGATGGCACAAAGGTTTTGTTCGTTTGCAGACGGTTGCGCCTAAATCCATCAGCCCTTGTGTATAGGCAGGCATATCGGTGTTTTCAGACGGCAGCAGGCTTTCGGCAAGCGTCCAAAGTGAGTTTTCAAATTTTTTATCTTGCGGATTGCCATCTTGGGCAAAGACACGGCAGAGAACGCGTTTGACGTTGCCGTCCAAGATGGTTTCGCGTCGGTTGAAAGCAAAGGCAGAAATAGCGGCGGCGGTACTTCTGCCTACGCCGCAGAGCGTTTCCAAGTCTTTGCGTTCGGGCGGAAAGATACCGTCGAATTGTCCGACAACTTGTTGCGCTGCTTTGTGCAGGTTGCGTGCGCGGCTGTAATAGCCCAAGCCTGCCCACAAGGATAAAACCTCGTCTTGCGGCGCAGCGGCAAGCGATTGCACGGTTGGGAATTTGGCTAAGAAACGCGGATAGTAGTCCAATACGGTAGCAACCTGTGTTTGTTGGAGCATGATTTCTGAAAGCCAGACGAAATAAGGGTCTTTGACCTGCCAAGGCAAGTTGTGACGGCCATGCAGCCGTTGCCAATCGATGAGTCGTCGCGCGAAGGATGTGGATGTGTTCATTAATATTTACTTTTTAATTATTTATTTTTAAAACATAGCGTTACACTATAACATACGAAATAATAATCAGGATTGACTTATCTGGTAGAGGGGTATATAAATATAGTTAACGTGGATTTACGCTGTATTGTTAAAGTTTATTAACCGTTCAAGGAGATTCACATGAAAGCAATGGTTTATCATGGCGCAAACGACATCCGTTTCGAAGAAAAGCCCCGCCCTCAAATTATCGATCCGACTGATGCAGTCGTCAAAATCGTTAAAACCACGATTTGCGGTACTGACTTGGGTATTTGGAAAGGTAAAAACCCTGAAGTTGCCGACGGTCGTATTCTCGGTCATGAGGGTATCGGTATTGTAGAAGAAGTCGGCGATGCTGTAAAAAACATCAAAGTCGGTGATAAAGTCATTATTTCATGTGTCAGCAAATGCTGTACTTGCGACAACTGTAAAATCCAACTCTATTCACACTGCCGTAACGGCGGCTGGATTTTGGGCTACATGATCGACGGTACACAAGCCGAATGCGTCCGCACGCCTTATGCCGACAACAGCCTTGTTCCGCTGCCCGAAAACGTCAATGAAGAAGTCGCCCTGCTGTTGAGCGATGCCTTGCCGACTGCCCACGAAATCGGCGTGCAATACGGCGATGTCAAACCCGGCGACACCGTATTCATCGCAGGCGCAGGCCCTGTCGGCATGTCCGCCCTGTTGACCACCCAACTGTACAGCCC
>NZ_JBQCWZ010000240.1:0-1815 GCF_051956895.1 Neisseria sp. P0021.S006 | reverse complement strand
GTAATTAATTAAATCTCCACGTCTAAACGTGGCGGCAAGTTGTTGTAAAGAAATTTCTGAGCTATCGTTGTAAAGTGCAGCAAGTGCCTGCCGGATGTCCTGTATTGCTGCTTGAAGGTAAGCTTCGCCCTTTTCATCCAGCCGTGCCTGCAAAGAAACGAAATTTTGATGATTAACCAAATCAAATGATGCCAATCCTGAATCTGCAAGAAGTTTCCTGCCAATCTGCATGGCAATAAAACAGGAAGCATAACGGACAAAGTCGGGATCATTTTCCTGCGGGCGTTTTCTTCTGTTCTCTGCCATACGGTAAATCAATACGGACAATACCGCCTGCGCCCCGTTCAAATTATCGAAAATTTCGCCATACAATTTACCAAAATGCTCCTTGGTGAAAAATTTCGCCTGCTGGGGTTTTTCTTTGACAACCGAAAGTACCGCTTCGGCAACCGTGCCTGATGTAATATCGTTTTTTCCTGCTTCCTGGCTACGCTTGCGTCGGTAGGTGTAACCCAACTCTGCAATCGATATCTCCAAACGCTGCTGCTGGGGATCGTTGGCTCTCAAATCCTTCAAATCCACAGGATTTTGGCTGTTGGTGGCATGGGTGATTTTCATAACCAAATCGTTTTGCTCTTTTGGCAGCTCGTAGATGCGCACCAACACGCTGGCATTGTCCGAAATATCGGAAAAATCTGCTATTGCGTTCATCAGGGTCATGGATGTCTGACCGCCGTTTACAATCTGCAAATCCGTAACATTGACCTGGTAATCGGATGTCTGCAAGGCATTATAGGAAAAACTTCTGCATATCAAAGTCAGCCCGTTATTGTAAAAATAGAAATTATCCGGCTCGTGTTGCAGGGTTCTTTGGATATCCTGATTAACGCGGTTTCCTGTCAAACCGAGATAACGGCGGATATTCCTTTCCAGTAGTTTTTCGCCATGCTGTCTCATTAATTGGGCAATTTCTTTAACAGGAATCCGCCCGATACAGACGCGGCTGAAATTCATATCTTCAATTACTGCTTTGCCTTTCAGCCGCAATACGGCATCGACAGGTTTTGTGCGGCTACGGATAGCCAGCAGGGTTTCATGGTTGGCATACTCCCATGACACTTGGGATACAGATTGAAATTCGCGGTCAATATCGGTTTGCGCTTCCCGGTTCCATTTCAGCCCGTTGTTGCAGGCGATAACCCGAATCTGCGGTATCTGCCCGTCCCGAATACGTGAGCGGATATCTTCGACTTTGGCTTTCAAGCGCATATTGATGCCGCCCAAATCGGCAGCCGGATTAAACAGATATTGAACGGCCTTGATTAATTTTTCTATGCCGGTTTGTGGGAAATTTTTATTTCCGTCCAAACTCTTGGCGTATTTTGACTGGATAAGGACAACGGAAAATTCCCCATCGTTTTCTTCATCTATATAAACAGCATCCGTTCCAAAATCTCCGCCTCCGTCAACCAGACAATCCAAGGCTGTTTCTTCATCCAAATCCAAAATGTCTTTGATACAGATAAAAGTAAACAGGGCGGATTTGAGTTTGTCCGTGTCATTTGGGTTGATGTTCAAAATTTGGCATACTTCATCTTTGGTTTCCTGCGGAATACCTAAAAGCTGTTGGTCTAAAATAGAAGCAGCGATATCCATGATAGTCTCCGTACATTTTTGAATTTTTAAAATATGAAAGCTGTGTTTCGGCCTGAAAACCACTCCACCGTTTTCAGGCTGCCTTCCAATCACCCTCTCAACTTCGCCAATTGCCCTTCCACTTTCCCCATCTTATCCATCAACTCCGCCAATTCCGCC
>NZ_JBQCWZ010000239.1:0-1817 GCF_051956895.1 Neisseria sp. P0021.S006 | reverse complement strand
GTTATATAATAACAGCCTTTCAAAATATGATGAGAAACTAAAATGACACAAACCACACTCAAGCCCATTGTTTTATCTATTCTTTTAATCAGCACCCCTATCCTCTCCCAAGCGCATGAAACCGAGCAGTCGGTGGACTTGGACGAGGTTACCGTCGTCGGCAAAAGCCGTCCGCGCACCACGTCGGGGCTGCTGCACACTTCGACCACCTCAGACAAAATCATCTCCGGCGATACCTTGCGCCAAAAAGCCGTCAACCTAGGCGATGCTTTGGACGGCGTACCGGGCATTCATGCCTCGCAATACGGCGGCGGCGCGTCCGCTCCCGTTATTCGCGGTCAAACAGGCAGACGGATTAAAGTATTGAACCATCACGGTGAAACCGGCGACATGGCGGACTTCTCGCCCGACCATGCCTTGATGGTGGACAGCGCCTTGTCGCAACAGGTCGAAATCCTGCGCGGGCCGGTTACGCTCTTATACAGCTCGGGCAATGTAGCCGGTTTGGTCGATGTTGCCGATGGCAAAATCCCCGAAAAAATGCCTGAAAACGGCGTATCAGGCGAAGCCGGATTGCGTTTGAGCAGCGGCAATTTGGAAAAACTGACGTCCGCAGGCATCAATATCGGTTTGGGCAACAACTTCGTGCTGCATACCGAAGGCTTGTACCGCAAATCAGGCGATTACGCCGTACCGCGCTATCAAAAAGAAGAAGGCCGTCTGAAACGACTGCCCGACAGCCATGCCGATTCAAAAACCGGCAGCATCGGCCTGTCTTGGGTTGGGGATAAAGGTTTCCTCGGCGTAGCGTATAGCGACCGTCGCGACCGCTACGGCCTGCCTGCCCACAGCCATCTCTACG
This sequence comes from Neisseria sp. P0021.S006, assembly GCF_051956895.1. Lineage (NCBI taxonomy): Bacteria > Pseudomonadati > Pseudomonadota > Betaproteobacteria > Neisseriales > Neisseriaceae > Neisseria > Neisseria sp. P0021.S006. Next base: position 955 of record NZ_JBQCWZ010000239.1, on the reverse strand, counting down.
ACGACTGCCACGCCGACATCATCTGGCAGAAGAGCCTGATTAACAAACGCTATTTGCAGCTTTATCCGCACCTGTTGACTGAAGAAGACATCGATTACGACAATCCGGGCTTGAGCTGCGGCTTCCACGACGACGATAATGCACACGCGCACGCCCACAGCGGCAAACCGTGGATAGACCTGCGCAACAAACGTTACGAAATCCGCGCCGAATGGAAGCAGCCGCTCCCCGGCTTCGAAGCCCTGCGCGTGCATCTGAACCGCAACGACTACCACCACGATGAAAAAACGGGCGATGCGGTGGAAAACTTCTTTAAAAACAAAACGCAAAATGCCCGCATCGAATTGCGCCACCTGCCCATAGGTCGTCTGAAAGGCAGTTGGGGCGTGCAATATTTGGGACAAAAATCCAGCGCGCTTTCTGCCATTCCCGAAACCGTCCAACAACCGATGCTGATTGACAATAATGTGCGCCATTACAGCTTTTTCGGGGTAGAACAGGCAAACTGGGACAACTTCACGCTTGAAGGCGGCGTACGCGTGGAAAAACAAAAAGCCTCCATCCAGTATGACAAAGCATTGATTGATCGGGAAAACTACTACAACCAGCCCCTGCCCGACCTCGGCGCGCACCGCCAAACCGCCCGTTCGTTCGCACTTTCGGGCAACTGGTATTTCACGCCACAACACAAACTCAGCCTGACTGCCTCCCATCAGGAACGCCTGCCGTCAACGCAAGAGCTGTACGCACACGGCAAACACGTCGCCACCAACACCTTTGAAGTCGGCAACAAACACCTCAACAAAGAGCGTTCCAACAACATCGAACTCGCGCTGGGCTACGAAGGCGACCGCTGGCAATACAATCTGGCGCTCTACCGCAACCGCTTCGGCAACTACATTTACGCCCAAACCTTAAACGACGGACGCGGCCCCAAATCCATCGAAGACGACAG
>NZ_JBQCWZ010000238.1:0-1827 GCF_051956895.1 Neisseria sp. P0021.S006 | reverse complement strand
GCACGCGGCTGGGGGATTCCCAATATTTACCTTAAAGACGCAGAAAAAATCCTAACCCCATATATTGGCCGTCGTATCGAATTTGAAGCGACTGCTAAACAATACCGAATTGTCCAAACCAACCGGAACACTACCAGTAAAAGCTTTTCAGACGGCCTTACCCTGCCCCAACCTGATGTTTCCGATTATGGCCTTAGGGCTTTGGCAAACCTGCGCCGTGATGACAGCCGTTACTGCGGCAGTAAGGCTGCCAACCTCGGCCATATCCGTGCCCATATTGCAGGCAGCAACGTTCCTGACGGATTCTGCATTCCGTTTGCCTACTATCAAGCCATGATGGTTAGGCTGGGTATTAATGCAACAATACTGGCACAAATCGAAACGCAAAGTGATGGAGACAACCGCAAGCGCCGCACTGCTTTACTCACACTGCAGAAAAAAATTACCGATGCCGAAATCCCGTCAGAATGGAAGCGCAGATGGGCTGAGCAATGGCGCAATCAATTAAACAGCAAAGGCGTGTTTGTCCGCAGCTCCTCTAATTCCGAAGACCTGCCCAATTTCAGCGGCGCAGGGCTGTACACCACCGTGCCAAATGTTACCGATGAAAACGCGTTGGCCGAAGCAGTGAAGCAATCTTGGGCCTCCGTTTTCAATTACAGCGCATACGAAGCCCGCCGTATTGCCGGACTGCCTCACGATAGCGTGAAAATGAGTGTCTTCGTACAACAAAGCATCAATGCAGATCTCTCCGGTGTGTTGGTTACCATCAATCCTTATGATACTGCTCAGAAAAACAGCGCCTACATTGCCGCCAAACACGGGTTGGGTATTCGTGTCGTTGAGGGCAAACGGGTAGCCGAACAGGTAGTCTATAACCGTCGCAATGATTCTGTACAACGTCTCAGCTCCTCTAATGAAACCACAGCGTTGCAACTAGATAAAAATGGTGGAGTACGCGAGGTGCCTGTAACCAGTGGCAATGTAATGAATCAAGAACAAATACGTCACCTTGACCAAACCGGCCAACAAATCAAACAGCTATTTGCTAATGGTGAGCAGGACATCGAATGGGCGTTTGACAATGGTAAGCTTGTCATCCTCCAGGCACGACCTTATCTAAACGGCACACGTTAAAGTAAAAAGGCCGTCTGAAATTATCGTTTCAGACGGCCTTTGCATCATGAATTAGTTATACCCTATACTTCCCGTTCTCCAAGGAACTATGATGTCAAAACAACTCACTTTTTATTTTATTCGCCATGGCCGTACCCAATGGAACGAACAGGGGCTTTTGCAGGGATCAGGCAATTCACCACTGACCGAACAAGGAATTACAGGAGCTCTAAAAGCCAGCGTAGCGCTACAACAAGTAGAATTTACCGCTGCTTATTCCAGTATTTTACAACGTGCCATTGATACGGCTGGCCATATTATCGGCCAGCGTCCCATCCCTCTTTTTCAGCACTGTGGACTAAATGAGCAATCTTTTGGAAGTTGGGAAGGTATGCAGATCGATGACTTGCGGAAGCTAACCGAATTCAAACAACTGACCAATGACCCGGCAGCTTATAAAGCATTAAGCAATGGTGGCGAAACCTTTGAACAATTAGCAGTACGTGCAATGGCCGCCCTTTACGATATCATTAAGGTACATCAATCGGGAGCCAATATTTTAGTGGTATCGCATGGCCATACCTTGCGGCTTTTATTGTCTTTATTAGGCGGAGCGACTTGGGAAAACCATCGTGATGAGGGTAAATCCGTGTCATTATTGAATACTTCGATCAGTATTGTGAAATACGATAGTGAAAGCGGTTTTCATAT
>NZ_JBQCWZ010000237.1:0-1828 GCF_051956895.1 Neisseria sp. P0021.S006 | reverse complement strand
TCAACCGACGAACAACACGAGCCTTTGCAACCTGCCATCGATCCGGCAGAAAGCGCAGACCGTGCCATGCCGTCTGAAAACCTGCCGCCCCCACTTTCAGACGGCCTCGATATCCACCATTTCCCCCACGGCACCAATGCCGGCGTATGTTTGCATGAAATGCTGGAAAAACTCGACTTCGCCGCCTCTGCCGAGAGCCAATCCGAAATGATTGCCGAAGTTTTGCAACGCCACAGCTTTGAAGACAAATGGCTGCCGACGGTAATCACCATGCTCGATACCTGCCGCCTTACGCCTTTAATCAACGAGAGCCTGTCGCAGATTCCGCCGACCCGACGCCTGCCCGAAATGGGGTTTACCCTGTACATGGACGATTTCAAACTGGACGACTTGCGCCGTTGGTTTGCCTCAAGCGAAGCAAACCTGCCGCCCGAATGCGTTCAAGCCGCGCAACTGCTTGACTTCCATGATTTACAAGGCTATTTGAACGGCTTTATTGATATGGTTTGCCAAGATTCAGACGGCAATGTCGTTTTAATCGACTACAAATCCAACCATTTGGGCAACGATGCAAGCGCCTACACGCAACAGGCGATGAACGAAGCCGTGGCACATCATCACTACTATCTGCAAGCCCTGATCTACGCCGTTGCCACCGCACGCTACTATGCCCTGCGCGGCAAGCCGTTGCCCAAAATCGCCATCCGCTACCTCTTCCTGCGCGGCATGGACGGCTCGGATCGCGGCATTTGGAAATGGGACATCGATACCGCCCTGCTTTCCACTTTCGTTGAACGAAAAACAAATTCTTGATAAATCATTTTGTTAAGCCGTCAAAAAGGCCGTCTGAAACATTTTCAGACGGCCTTTGATTATTTGTGCAAACCGCATTCCTTACTGTCTTTGCTTTCCCACCACCATCGCCCGGCGCGGATATTCTCACCCAACTTGACCGGACGCGTGCAGGGTTCGCACCCAATGCTGGGATAGCCTTGATGATACAGCGCATTAAGCGGAACTCGGTGCTCGTGTGCATAAGCCCAAACATCCTGCTCTTCCCAATCGAAAATAGGATTGAATTTGGCGATGTTGCGGCCCGTATCCAGCTCTTCAAAATTCAATTCGCTGCGCGTTTCGGACTGGCTGCGGCGTTGTCCGGTCAGCCATGCGGGGGCGTTGTGTAAAGCGCGGTTGAGTGGTTCGATTTTACGGATATGGCAGCAACGGCGGCGCAACTCGACGCTGTCGTACATGGCGGTTGTACCAAACTCCGCTTCAAATTCCGCAGCGGTTTGTCGGTTGGGATAAAATACTTCCAATTCGGTTTGATAACGCGCATTGGTTTCGGCAATCAGCGCGGCGGTCTCGGGATTGAGTTTGCCCGTATTGAGCGTAATGATGCGGATGGGCAGTTTCAGACGGCACACGGCATCGGTAATGACCATATCTTCAACCGCAAGGCTGGATGCGAACACGGCTTGCGGATAGCGCGCGGCAATGTCTTGCAAACGGCGCTCCAAAGTGGCCGCCAACTCAGGCAGGCGGCGGCGTTCGTCATCGCTGATTTCGGGGATTTTCCAGAATTGAGGACGGAATAAAGACATGGCTGGTTGTTCCTAATAATTTTCAGACGGCCTGTTAAAACGGCTGTCGATATGGTTATGGAACGATATTGTCCTGCGCCCGATCTTCAAACGGAAAGAATGCTTTTCTATTTCTTTATAACCAAAGCGTCTGCTGCTGGTTTTTCGGCAGCAAATGGCTCACGCCGATACCGATCAGGCGGAAGGCGTCTTCGCGTTGCGGCGGTATGCGCTGCAGCAAAGTA
>NZ_JBQCWZ010000236.1:0-1834 GCF_051956895.1 Neisseria sp. P0021.S006 | reverse complement strand
TTTCGTTGTTTGAAATTAGAGTATGGTTGTCTTGGTGCAATATTATTCTTAATTTGAAACAGCTATGCAAGATGGAACAATATTCCATCGATTGAATTTTATTTACAACATCTATTCTTCAAGGAGATGGTATGAAATTGCTCGTTATTGGTAATGGTGGACGTGAACACGCACTGGCTTGGAAATTGGCGCAGTCGGCTAAAGTAGAAATTGTCTTTGTTGCACCTGGTAATGCCGGAACGGCAATTGAGCCTAAACTGCAGAATGTGGCGTTGACGGCACATCAAGATTTGATTGATTTTTGCCGTAATGAAAATATTGCCTTTACCGTAGTCGGCCCTGAAGCGCCTTTGGCTGCGGGTGTGGTGAATGACTTCCGTGCTGCCGGATTGAAGATTTTTGGCCCGACTCAATACGCGGCCCAGCTGGAGAGCTCAAAGGATTTTGCTAAAGCGTTTATGGCAAAATATAACATTCCAACCGCGCAATACCAAACCTTTGAAAATGCCGATGCGGCACATGATTACGTCAATCAAAAAGGTGCGCCAATTGTTATTAAGGCGGATGGTTTGGCTGCCGGTAAAGGCGTGATTGTCGCCATGACTTTGGATGAAGCCCATGCCGCTATTGACGATATGTTGTTGGGCAACAAAATGGGCAATGCAGGCGCGCGTGTCGTGATTGAAGATTTCCTGCAAGGCGAGGAAGCAAGCTTTATCGTTATGGTGGACGGCAATCATGTTTTGCCGATGGCAACCAGTCAAGACCATAAACGCCTGTTGGATGACGACAAAGGCCCTAATACCGGCGGTATGGGCGCATACAGCCCTGCTCCGGTGGTAACGCCTGATGTGTACGAGCGCGCGATGAATGAAATTATTTTGCCGACCGTGGCAGGTATGAAAGCAGAAGGTCATGAGTTTACCGGCTTTTTATACGCGGGCTTGATGATTGATAAAACCGGTGCGCCTTATACCATTGAATTCAACTGCCGTTTCGGCGACCCTGAAACCCAGCCGATTATGAGCCGTTTGGATAGCGATTTGGTGGACTTGGTTGAAGCGGCAATCGACGGCAAACTGGATAGTGTTGCTGCCAAATGGAATCCGCAAACTGCAGTAGGCGTGGTGTTGGCCGCACAAAATTATCCTGACTCCCCGAAAAAAGGCGATGTGATCTTCGGCTTGGATAAGGCCAATCAAATCGGTAAAGTTTTCCATGCCGGTACTGCAACGAATGAAAAAGGAGAAGTTGTAACCAACGGCGGCCGTGTATTGTGTGTAGTCGGTTTGGGCGATGATGTTGCCCAAGCTAAAAGCAAGGCTTATGAGGCATTGGAAACAATCCGTTTTGACGGTATGCAATACCGTAAAGACATTGCCGATAAAGCCATCAACCGTTAATAATGAATAGAAATAGGCCGTCTGAACACAGATTGTCCGACAATCTCAGTTTCAGACGGCCTTGGTATGATGATGATGTTTCCCAGAATTTTATCGGCTGCAGCCCAATGCAGGCTGCAGGCGCATCTTAAAAAAGGCGGTTTGGTCGCCTATCCTACCGAGTCTTGCTATGGCTTGGGCTGTGTCCCTACTTTGCCTAAAGCACTCAATCAACTGATTCATCTGAAAAAACGACCGCAACACAAAGGCATGATTGTCATTGGCCATAGCTTGGAACAGTTGCAACCTTTGCTGCAAAGGCCGTCTGAAAATATCCAAACTATGCTGCATGAAGCATGGCCTGCTCCGAAAACTTTTTTATTGCCGGTCGGCAAAAAAGTATTGCCATCATCGCGTGGAAAAGGACGCAGTAAATTGGCTGTCAGAGTTCC
>NZ_JBQCWZ010000235.1:0-1834 GCF_051956895.1 Neisseria sp. P0021.S006 | reverse complement strand
CACCGGTGCCGCTAAAGCCATCGGCTTGGTTATCCCTGAGTTGAACGGCCAACTTGATGGCTCTGCCCAACGCGTTCCCGTAGCCACAGGCTCTTTGACCGAACTGGTTTCTGTTCTCGAACGCCCTGTTACCAAAGAAGAAATCAATGCAGCCATGAAAGCTGCCGCCAACGATGCTTTAGGCTACACTGAAGATCAAATTGTTTCTTCCGACGTTATTGGTATCGAGTACGGCTCACTCTTCGATGCGACTCAAACCCGCGTGATGACAGTTGGCGATAAACAATTGGTAAAAACCGTTGCTTGGTACGACAATGAAATGTCTTACACTTGCCAATTGGTTCGTACCTTGGAATTCTTTGCCAGCAAAATCTAAAAGATAACAGGCTGAATCAATCAGTCTGTGGATAATTAAAAGGCCGTCTGAACATTTCAGACGGCCTTTTGTTTGTAGATAGATTCAATTTGCAATCAGATTGTGGATAGTTTAATCACTGTGGCACATTTGTTTTCTATCCTAAACTGTACTTCATAATCCGCAATATTCATTACATAAACCCGTTCGGGAATATCTTGATAGGCAGGGCGGGGATCTTGAGCAATGCTTTGCTCAATGAGATGTTTTTCTTCTGTGGATAAATGTTCCGTAAGCGTACTTTCTGCCCAGACTACGTTCAATTCTTCAGGTTTGCCGCTGACAAAGCCTGATGATGCGTCAGGTTTGGATTCGACAAACGGGATGTAGGGTTTGATATCCACTACCGGAGTACCGTCCAATAGGTCTGCACCGCTGCAATAGATGCGGACAGGTTTGCCTGTTTCGATGCGTTCGAGTTTCAGCAGGGATAAACCGAGATGATTGGGGCGGTGCGGGCTGCGTGTGGCAAATACGCCTATTTTTTGTTTGCCTCCGAGTCGTGGCGGACGCACCATTTGCGCCCAACCTTCATCCAATACGCCGTGGAAAATAAAACTTATCCACACATAGTCGAAATCTTCCAAGCCCCGAACGCTGTCTGCGGTAAATTCAGGAGTGAGTTCAATGCAAATTTCTGCCGCAGGAACCAAACCGGGTTGGCGGGCAATGCCGAATTTTTGTTTGTAGGGAGAATGAACGGTTGCAATAGGCGTAATCGAATAGGACATAATCTGTGGATAAATATTCTGTGCAAACTGTCATCATATCATAGATGTTTTCCCACATTTTGCGGTAGTAATTTGTTATAATACAAAGCATTTATTTCAAATGTACGTACATGGGTAATAAATGCTCAATTTGAATAATGTAAAATGAAATCAATAGGTTAAATTAATCCATGATTGTTTCTATCGATGTCGATGCACAAAAAACGTTTACGCCTTTGTGTCCGAAAGAATTGCCTGTTGCCGAAGGTCATCTGATTGCGGATGAACTCAATGCCCAAGCTGCATTGGCGGATTTACGCGTGATGACGAAAGATGCGCATCATGTTGCGGCAAAATGGCTTGTGGATAATCCTGTTGATATGTTAAAACCGACGGGTTTACCCGATGCGGATTTGACTTGGGTGTCACATGCGATGGTTGGAACATATGGCTATGAATTGTTGGATGGCCTGCCTTCAGCCAAGGAATACGATTATTGTGTTTGGAAAGGCATTGATCCTGAGTTACATCCTTACGGCGCATGTTTTCACGATATTGAAGAAAAGCTCAGTACAGGTTTGATCGAATGGTTGCGCTGTCAAAATGCAGATACAGTTATTGTCGGCGGTTTGGCAACGGATTATTGTGTGAAAACAACGGTTTTACAGTTGCTTAAAGGCGGAGCTTGGAAAGTCATTGTCAATCAGGC
>NZ_JBQCWZ010000234.1:0-1838 GCF_051956895.1 Neisseria sp. P0021.S006 | reverse complement strand
GTCCTACAAATTTGACGACCGACACAAATTAGGCTTGGGCTTAAGCTACGAAATCAACGAAGCGGACGTACGCAAAAATACGGCGCCGCCCGCCCATCCGATGAACCGCAACCTTGCCTTCGCCTCATCGCAACAAATCTGGAAAACCCATTACGGCTACGACTTCAACGGCAAAGTTCGCCGTCATGCCTTCTCCGGTGAACTCAAATACGATTTCACGCCGTCTGAAACGCAAAAATACAGCGTTTCCCTTGCTCACTTAGAACGAATCGGCGACAACACTGAACGCTTCAACTCGCTTGCCGCCATCGTACAAAACCGCATGAACGGCATGCTGATGAACCAAAACCCAGCCGCCGCCATCGCAGGCAATCCCCTGCTGAAAACCGAAAAACACAACCGCATCAAGCTCACCGCCGACAGCCGCAACGACTACTACAACGGCTACATGAACTCGTTGGCAGGCGCGGGCTGGAACGTAGGCGGCACGCTTGTAGCAGATAAAGTCAAAGACTTGATTATTTTTGACCGCGCCCACGGACAAAGCGGTACGGCCTCCAAAGGCGGCGGCATCATCACACGCAACGTGGACGCGCGATTGTTTACCGCTCAGGCCTATGCGCGTTACAACTTCAATCCGCATTGGGCGGCAGGCATCAAAGCCGCCTACAACTACGGACACAATGAAACCGACGGCAGGCCGCTCTATCAAATCCGTCCGTTTGAAGCAACCGTCCAAGCTGACTACAAAAATTACTTTGCCCACGGCAGCTACAACATCGGCGCCGCCACACGCTTTGTCGCCAAACAAACGCGCGGCGATTTTGATGCCGCAAGCGGTTTGGGCATAGACAAACGCGAAGCCGCCAAAGGCTTTACCGTTGCCGACGTGTACGCAGGCGTAAACTTCAAAGACAAATACGGCTTACGCCTGGGCGTGAACAACGTGTTCAACAAAAAATACGCCGAATACATCAGCGGCGACCACGTCCTCGCTCTATCCCCCAGTGTCGTGTATGCACCGGGCAGGACATATTGGTTGAGTTTGCATGCGGCATTTTAAAATCAGGCCGTTTGAAAGAATGCCTGCATTGGCTTATTAAGAATTAGGAGATAAAAAATGGATATGAAAAGACGCGATTTCTTAAAAATGACCGCCGCGCTGGCAGCCGCAGGCGTTTCACCTTCATTGTTAGCAGCCGGTAAAGAACAATTTACCGTATACGGCTCACCGGCAATGCCCAGCGTTACCATCGCCGTAGCGGCGTTGCAAGGCAAGCTGGCGAAGCAGGCAGATGTATCGCTGAAAATCTGGCGTTCGCCCGACCAACTGCGTGCAGGCGTGGCAAGCGGACAATTTAAAGTCATGATGAGTCCGAGCAATGTCGGCGTAAACCTGCGCAACCAAGGGCAGAAAGTCGGCATGGTCAATATTTTGACCAACGGCATCACGCAGCTGATGTGTAAAGGCAGCGCGATTACCTCGCCGCAGGATTTGGTCGGCAAAAAAATCCTCGTACCGTTTAAAAACGACATGCCCGACATCGTGCTGCAAGCCTTGTTGAAAAAACTGAAAATCGACGCGCACAAAGTCGGCATCACTTACACCGCCACGCCGCCCGAAGCGGTGGGGCTGTTTTTGAGCAAGGATTACCACGCCGCCATCCTGCCCGAACCGATGGCAAGCGCAAGCATACTCAAAGGCAAAACCATGGGCGTAAACGTCGTGCGCAGTTTTGATTTGGTGAAGGCATGGGGGCAGGCGTTTGACACCAAACCGCTGATTCCGATGGCGGGCATCATCGCCAACGAAGAATATTTCCACGCGCACAAGGCGC
>NZ_JBQCWZ010000233.1:0-1838 GCF_051956895.1 Neisseria sp. P0021.S006 | reverse complement strand
ATCTACCGGCAGCAGCCGCAACGTCAGCGGCATCACATGGCAGCGTCCGACTACCGGTAACGTTATTGCCAACTTCGGCGGCAGCAACAAAGGCGTGGATATTGCTGGTACACAAGGTCAGCCTGTCGTTGCAGCGGCAGACGGTAAAGTCGTTTACGCAGGCTCAGGCTTGCGCGGTTACGGCAACTTGGTCATCATCCAACACAACTCCTCATTCTTGAGCGCATACGGCCACAACCAACGTCTGCTGGTTAATGAAAACCAAACCGTTAAACGCGGTCAAACCATTGCGCACATGGGTAATACCGATGCATCTCGTACTCAGTTGCACTTTGAAATCCGTCAAAACGGCAAACCGGTCAATCCGGCAAATTATGTTGCCTTCTAAGCTGATTCAAGCAACCTAATTTCAATTCAATCCCTGCCTAAATGTCATTTAGGTAGGGATTGTTTGTACCGGTTTCCCATGAAATTTCATCTTCCCTTTCTTTATACCCTGCTATTGGGCGGTTGCGCCGCGTTTTTGCCATCATTGGACGAACGCACCCAAAGCAGTTATCTTGACATACCTGCAACCCCGCGGCTGGACAGCGCATTAGGTATTCCTTCTACATCCTCCAAGACTGATGTTTCCCATATCTATCTGCTGAACGATGCCCATGAAGCCTTTGTCGCTCGTGCTACCCTGATTGAATCCGCCGACCATACCCTCGATTTACAATACTATATCTGGCACAACGACATCTCCGGCAAGCTTCTGTTCAACCTGATTCATCGTGCAGCTGAACGCGGCGTCCGTGTGCGTTTGCTTCTGGACGACAACAACACCAACGGCATGGATGATCTCCTGCTGGCACTCGACAATCATCCCAATATTGAAGTCCGTCTGTTTAATCCCTTTATTTTCAGAAAATGGCGTGCACTCGGCTACGTTGCTGACTTTCCGCGACTTAACCGCCGGATGCACAACAAATCGTTTACCGCCGACAACCGTGCCACCATTTTGGGCGGACGCAATATCGGCGACGAATATTTTAAGGTTAACGACGATACCATCTTTGCCGACCTCGATATCCTCGCCACAGGCCGCGTAGTAACAGAAGTGTCCCAAGACTTCGACCGCTATTGGGCAAGCCATTCCGCCTACAACGCGACCAGCATTATCAAACGGGGAAACCTGAAAAAAGGATTGGCAGAGCTTGATTACACCGACCAAGATAAAAACCAAACGCTCATCCGCTACCGTCAAAGCATCGAACACTCCAACCTCTATCAAAAAATGCAGAGCAACCTTATGGAGTGGCAAAGCGTCAGCACACGCCTGATCAGCGATGACCCGGCCAAAGGCTTAGACCGCGACCGGCACAAACCGCCTATTTCCGAACGCCTGCAAGACGCCCTCAAGCAACCTGAAAAAAGCGTTTACCTTGTCTCGCCCTATTTTGTACCCACAAAATCAGGTGTCAAAGCCATAGAAAAACTGATACACAACGGCGTGGACGTTACCGTTTTGACCAATTCGCTCCAAGCAACCGACGTTGCCGCCGTCCATTCCGGCTACGTCAAATACCGCAAGCCTTTGCTCAAAGCCGGGGTCAAACTATACGAACTCCAACCCAATCATGCCGTTCCGACCACCAAAGACCGCGGCTTAACCGGTAGCTCCACCACCAGCCTGCATGCCAAAACATTCATCGTGGACGAGAAACGCGTTTTCATCGGCTCATTCAACCTCGACCCACGCTCCGCACGCCTCAATACCGAAATGGGTGTCGTCATCGAAAGCCCCGAAATCGCAGGCCAAATGCAGCGCACCCTCGTTACGACCACCCCAAGCT
>NZ_JBQCWZ010000232.1:0-1849 GCF_051956895.1 Neisseria sp. P0021.S006 | reverse complement strand
ATATCCAAGTTGTCGCCAGCTTCTTTATTTCCCGTGTCGATGCCGCATTGGACGCTACCCTGCCCGACCACCTCAAAGGCAAAATCGCCATCGCGCTGGCCAAAGCCGCCTATCAAGATTGGGCGCAATACTTCGGCAGCAGCGAATTTGCCGCACTTGCCGAAAAAGGTGCCAACCGCGTACAACTTTTGTGGGCATCCACAGGCGTGAAAAACCCTGCCTATCCTGACACTTTGTATGTTGATAGCCTGATTGGCGCCCATACCGTCAACACCGTTCCCGATGCGACACTCAAAGCCTTTATCGACCACGGCACCGCCCAAGCCACTTTGACAGAAGGTGTAGACGAAGCCCAAGCGCAGCTTGCCGAAACCGCCAAACTCGGCATTGATGTTGAAACTTTGGCAACTCGTTTACAGGAAGACGGTTTGAAACAATTTGAAGAAGCCTTCGCCAACCTACTGGCTCCCTTGGCTTAAGCGGATTGAACGGGCGGCAAAGAAACTTAAATCATTTTGAAAAGTCTCAGGCCGTCTGAAACCCAAATTCGGGCGTGTACGGCACACCCTTTTCTATCACGATTTGAATACCGTGCAGGCATACTGCCCCTGCCCTACAAAACCACCCTGCCATGTATATAGGACGTTTTGCCCCCAGCCCTACCGGCCTACTTCATATCGGCTCCCTACTGACCGCCGTTGCCTCCTATGCTGACGCGCGCGCTCATCAGGGTAAATGGCTGGTCCGCATTGAAGACCTTGACCCCCCGCGTGAAATGCCCGGCGCCGCCGACGACATTTTGCGCACGCTTGAAGCTTTCGGCTTTGAGTGGGACGGCGAAATCGCCTATCAAAGCCGCCGTTACGACCTATATCAAGACACCCTCGACCGCCTTAAAGCAGCCGGGCTGGTGTATCCCTGCTATTGCAGCCGCAAAGACTGGCAGGCGGCGGCAACACATGGCGCAGACGGATTTGTGTATAACGGCCGTTGCCGCAATCCTCAGCAAAGACCCGACACGCAAAACAAAATGCCGGCATGGCGCATTCAAGTCCCCAATCGCGTGATCGGTTTTTCAGACGGCATTGTCGGACAATACGCACAAAATCTGGCACACGACATCGGCGATTTCGTCCTGCTTCGTGCCGACGGCTATTGGGCCTATCAGCTTGCCGTGGTTGCCGACGATGCCGATCAAGGCATAACGCATATTGTCCGCGGTCAGGACTTGCTCGTTTCCACGCCGCGCCAAATCTATCTGCAACAATGCCTCGGCGTTCCCACGCCGTCCTACGCCCACCTGCCGCTATTGACCAACAGCCAAGGGCAAAAGTGGTCGAAACAAACCCTTGCCCCGGCTTTGGATTTGAATCAAAAAGAACAACTCCTCCGCCAAGTCCTGACCTACCTCAACCTACCCGATGCCCCCGCCGTAAACCGTCCGCAAGAATTACTCGATTGGGCGGTGGCGCACTGGCAAATGAACAAAATCCCAAAATCGTCCATTATCACGAAATGAATTAGCACGATTACAACAAAATTACTCTAGGTATTACAATATTTCATAAAATTATGTAAGTAATCTTCAGATTCATTCCAAATCACGCCCAAGAAGCGAAAAATCATGTATATTTTAAAAATTTCCTAAAATTGTTGCGAAGTGATAATTTCAAGCTGACAACAACATACGGCTGACGCGTTATCAAGGACGACAAAGCGCGACAGATCTCCCACGATACAACAAAAAGAATACCGCTATGCCAAGTGCCATTATTGTAGAAGACGAAGTATTAGCAGCAGAACGCTTACGTGTATTATTGGAAGAGTGCAATGTCGTACTGCTCAACGT
>NZ_JBQCWZ010000231.1:0-1851 GCF_051956895.1 Neisseria sp. P0021.S006 | reverse complement strand
TGTCTTCAACGACTTTCGCCTGCATCACGCCCAACGAACCGCGCAGATAGAGTTTTTTGGGAATGATTTGCCCGATGGCGGACAATTCCACGCCACGCGAACGGTGTTTACCGCCGACTGCCCAAGTATAGGGATCATTTTGCGCGTCGGGGCGGTAGCGGATATTGAAGCGTTCGATTTGGTAGGCGGACAATGTGGTGCTGAGGCGGTCATCCAGCCAACTGCTTTTGACACCGGTTTCGTATTGGCGGGTGTACTCGGGATCGGCGTTGAACACGGCGGAAGACGACGTATCGATGCTCAAATAGCCGCGTCCGCCATAAGGTGCGAAGCCTTTGTTATACGAGGCGTAGAGCGTGTGGGCGGGCGTTACGTTCCACACTGCACCGATGTTGGGGCTGAATGAGTGACCGCTGTATTGGCGGCTGCTGCCGGTGAGTTTGTTTTCTGAATTAAAGGTGTACTTGTCGTAACGGCCGCCGAGGACGAATTTCAAATCGGGCGTGGCGGAGAAGATGTTTTGCACGAAGATGCCGTAGGAGTCGGCTTTGTGGCGGTTTTGGGTGAGGACGGGCTGCAATCTACCCGAAGCCGGCCAGCTTGCGCGGTCGTATGGATCGATGGAGGCGGTAAAGGCGCGGCTGTAACCCAATGTCGGGTTACGGTGTTCGCGGCTGTAATCCATGCCTACGGTCAGGTGGTTTTCAAAACGGCCGATGTTGTAGTCGCCGTTGAGCGTGAAATTGGACGACAGGGTTTTGTTGTCGGTCTGCTGCCAAGCGTAGTTGCGTTTGATTCGGCTGCCGTTTTCGCTGCCTGCATGAAAATGGTCGAAATCCTGCGCCGCCGTGCGGTGGGCAAGCTGCCATTGGGCGCGCCATTTGTCGTTGAAGGCGTATTCGAGGTCGGAACGCCAAACTTGCAGCTTGTCTTTGACAAAATCGTTCGGGTGGGCAAAACCCATGCGGTAAGGCAGTCCGAAGCGGTCGTACACGGATTTGGTCGGGCTGCGGTCGGGCGTGCGCTCCACATTGTCGTAGGTGTATTGCCCCGTCCATTTCAAGCCGTTGTCGAGTTTGACGGTAATGCTGGGCGAAACCATGACGTTTTTGCTGTCTATGCCGCTGCGGAACGAATTGGCGCGCCCGACTTCACCGGTAAGGCGGATGGCAACGTTTTTGTTCAGCACTTCGTTGATGTCCATATTCAGGCTGCGGTTTGCCCA
The DNA here is from genome assembly GCF_051956895.1 of Neisseria sp. P0021.S006. Lineage (NCBI taxonomy): Bacteria > Pseudomonadati > Pseudomonadota > Betaproteobacteria > Neisseriales > Neisseriaceae > Neisseria > Neisseria sp. P0021.S006. The sequence goes on along the minus strand of NZ_JBQCWZ010000231.1, from coordinate 626 downwards.
CGAACCATAAACCGCACCGATGTTGCGGCTTTGTTTGAAGTTGGCGTATTTGCTGACCATGTTGATGACGCCGCCGCCGTTGGTGCGCCCGTAAAGCACGGAGGACGGGCCTTTCAGGATTTCCACGCGCTCAATATTGGCAGTGCTGCGGCGCACTTGTCCGCTTTCGCGCACGCCGTCGCGGTAAATATCGGATGCATCGGCTTGGAAGCCGCGCAGGAAAATGCTTTCGCCGCGCATATCGTAGGCAGCATCAATGCCGGCATTGCCTTCGAGGATAGAACTCAAATCGTTCGTGCCGTAGTTTTTGTTTTTCTGAATATTGAGCGTATCGACAGTTTGCGGCGTTTCCTTAATGAGCTGTCCGTTGCGGGTAACGGCAGCTTCGTCGTAATTGATGTAGCCTTTGAGTACGCTGGTGTCGGACTGTCCGACCACGGTAACGGTGGGTAGCGTGGCGGTGTAATGTTCACCATTGTCCTGCGTATCGGCGGCAGCGACAGAGAAGGAAGCGATAATCAGCGTGGGTAATAAAGCTAAATGAAATGGTATTTGCATTTTTATACTCAATTTAACGAAACAACCGAATTATATTGCCTCATAAAAGAAATGAGAATAGTTTCTTT
>NZ_JBQCWZ010000230.1:0-1851 GCF_051956895.1 Neisseria sp. P0021.S006 | reverse complement strand
TTTCAATATAGAAGGCAGGTTCTACACCATTTTTCTCCATCAGGGTGCCGGAAAGGGACTTGTTGGCAAAGTTAACGTCGAATTCGGCTTTTGCCGCTTTATCCGCATGGTTATCCCATTGGATCGGCGCGCCGATACGGGCTTCCCATGAACCTCTATAGTGGACATTCCCAATTTTGGGGATGTCTGCCTCGGAAGTGCGGATACCTTTTATGAAAAGGTCGATATTCCTGTATGCAGAAGCGGGTTGGACAGGTGATTTTCCATCCGTGCCTACGCTTTCCGCGTTGTTTCCTTCATTTTTTCCTGCTGTATTTGCTTCCCCGTTATCTTCCTCTGCCGGCAACTCGGAAGAAGCATGACCGTCATCGGTATCATTTTCCAAACCGTCTTCACCGTCTTCAGGCTCTAAACTTTCATTTTCATCATCAGGTCCCGCGCCTTCATGATCGGAATCTTCGTCCTCTGTTGCAGTCGGTTTGACGACGGGACGGTCGGTTTGCATCCGTCCGATTTTCACATAGTTCAGAAAATCGCAGCAGGTTCGGATTGTCGTTTTCCTGCCGTCGGCAAGAACGATGGTTTGAGTATCTTTGACCAAGGAGATTTCACGCCCTTCGACAAGGAGTTTGTCAGGATGGGCAAAGTCGGGCATAGGCTCGGCAATAAACGGACGTGCCTTAGGATCGGCAGCTTCGTCGGCGGCAATTTTCAGCGAATCCAAGATTTTGGTATGCGTTTCAGACGGCACGGAGCTATTTTGTTTGCCTGCGAATACGCCGAATACGCTTTTGTCGTTGCTGATAAACCGTCCGGCAAGCTCTTCTCCGTTATCGCCGAAAAAACCGCCCTCAAGCCGCTGATCGGCATCGGCATGGAAAAACAAATGCTCCTTACCGGCATGTTTTTCCGCTAAATCAGGATTGACCTTGGCACTGCCGATAAAGCGGTTGCCGTCCAATTTTGCAGTAATGTTGTAAATGATCAGCGGCTTTTTAGGTTCATCTGGATTATTCTTATTTTGCACATACTGATTTTTAATCAACTTACCTTCCAGGTTTTTTTTGTCGAAATTAACCGTATATTCGGCAGGATGTTTTTCCCTGTCGTCGGCATCCCTAGCCGCATAAGAAGTTGCACCAATATTATTACCATAATATGTGTTATAACCCAAATTCTCACTGGCAACCGCCTGACCTGTCCGATGACGTTTGGCATCGGTCATATATTGCCAGTTACCGGAATATTTCACCGTTCCCGCGCTCGGTAAAGATTGGGAGGGATGTTCTCCGGAATAATATACAAACCCGTCATAACCAAACCGGTGGGTAAACCGCTTACCACCTGAGTTCTGTTTGATTTCGTCTTCTCCTGTTTGAGTATAAACATATCCGGCCCGGACATATTTATATTGATACACAGCATCTTTTGAATCGGACGTGTAGATTTGTGCATTAGGATGCCGTCCTTTGATTTCCTTTTTAAGTTTGTCGACCTGTTCTTGCGGCGTACCGTCTAAAAACAGGATATCCTCCTCTTTAAGCGGCAGATACTCCTCTGCCTGATGCTTATCGGGAATTTCCGTACCGTCTTTGTTATAAAAAGCAATATTCCGCCTTGGCAACCGCATTGCCGCACCGACGGCGGGCTGGTTGACCGGCGTGGTTTCTATAGAAGGTTTGGCAGGAGCCGGAGCAGGAATATCCTCAGGCTTGGAAGGTTTGGAATCTGACGGGGTTTGCGCGGTCGGCGTTGATTCGACAACAGGCTGCACGCCGAAATTGCCGCCGATACAAGATGCCAAAAGTAAGGGCAACAAGACAATGCCGCCATAATTCGGTTTACACATCC
>NZ_JBQCWZ010000229.1:0-1851 GCF_051956895.1 Neisseria sp. P0021.S006 | reverse complement strand
TCAGCAAGTTAACCCCCTTGGCTGAAACCAACTTTCCGCCTCTGCTGTGTGAAAACGCAGCAGGGCGTTTGTTGCATTCAGACAGCCGACAAATTAAACAGGGTGACATTTTCGTTGCCTGTCAGGGTGAATATACAGACGGCCGCAGCTATATTCCTGCCGCCATTGTCAACGGTGCCACCTTTGTTTTTTGGGATGATGACGGCAAATTCACATGGAATCCCGAATGGAACGTTCCCAATCAAGGCATTAAAGATCTGAAACATCGCGCCGGTATGTTGGCGGCACAGGTTTACGGCAATGTTTCAGACGGCCTTAAAGTTTGGGGCGTAACCGGTACCAACGGCAAAACCTCTATCACACAATGGCTGGCGCAAGCTGCTGATCTGTTGGGCGAAAAAACCACTATTATCGGCACAGTCGGCAACGGCTTTTGGGGCGCATTGGAAGAGACCACGCATACCACGCCTGCCCCTGTCGATGTCCAAACTCTGCTCTACCGCTTCCGTCAGCAAGGCGCAACAGCCGCTGCGATGGAAGTTTCCAGTCACGGCCTTGACCAATCGCGCGTCAACGGCGTGCCATTCCGCAGCGCAATCTTCACTAATCTTACCCGTGACCACCTCGACTATCACGGCACCATGGAAGCCTATGGTGCCATCAAATCGCGCCTGTTCTACTGGCATGGTCTGCAACACGCCATCATCAATGTCGATGATGAATACGGCGCAGAACTCGCAGGCCGTCTGAAAAAAGACTGTCCCGATTTAGCCGTTTACGGCTATGGTTTCAGCGAACACGCTGATATCCGCATTACCGATTTCACCGCTTCATCAGACGGCATGGAAGCCGTATTCCAAACACCATGGGGCGAAGGAAAATGCCGCACTCGTCTGCTCGGACGATTCAACGCACAAAACCTCGCCGCCTGCGTTGCCTTGCTGTGTGCCAACGGTTATCCACTCAATAACATTTTGGAAGTACTAGCAAAAATCCGTCCTGCTTCAGGCCGCATGGATTGCATTATGAACAGCGGCAAACCTTTGGTTGTTGTCGATTATGCCCACACGCCCGATGCACTGGAAAAAGCACTCTCCACTTTGCAGGAAATCAAACCGCAGGGCGCGGCCTTATGGTGCGTCTTCGGCTGCGGCGGCAACCGCGATCGTGGTAAACGCCCGCTGATGGGCGCGGCAGCCGTACAGGGTGCGGATAAAGTTGTCGTAACCAGCGACAACCCGCGCTTGGAAAATCCGCAAGACATCATCAACGACATCCTGCCTGCCGTTCCTGCGCCCGAATGCGTCGAAGCCGACCGCGCCGCTGCTATCCGTTACGCAGTCGAACGCGCCGCCGCAAACGACATCATTCTGATTGCCGGTAAAGGGCATGAAAACTATCAGGATGTACAAGGCGTGAAGCACCATTTCTCCGATTTTGAAATCGCAGAAAAAGCATTGGCAGAGCGCAGTTAAGTCATAACGCAAATATTCAGACGGCCCGAAACCTTAAGGCCGTCTGAAAAAGATTTAAACATATACAATAAAAGCAAAACGACACACGCATTACGGCACGTCAGCCATTAAACCCATCACAGTTGTTTGTTTCAGAAGGCTTTTTAACAAGGCCGTCTGAACAACAAGGAGACCGATTTGATGCTGAAAATGCCGATAAAAACCTTATTAATCAGTGCAGCCGTGGTTTTATTCGCAGGCTGTACCACCAAACAACTTCCGCGTCCTACTGCCGAAATCGATCAGTTGAGAGCGCAACAGCCTCCGGCCGAGCAAAGCCTGCCCAATCCTGTTAAAGGCAAGCGTTTTGACGACACTTGGGGTGCAGCGCGCAGTC
>NZ_JBQCWZ010000228.1:0-1853 GCF_051956895.1 Neisseria sp. P0021.S006 | reverse complement strand
TTTATGCCGTTATTTTTTAATGTTTTGGAGCTTTCTGATGTTGAACATTACCTTGCCGGACGGTTCGGTCCGCCAATATGAATCACCCGTTACCGTGGCGCAAATTGCAGCGTCTATCGGTGCAGGTTTGGCAAAGGCAACGGTAGCGGGCAAGGTTAACGGTAAATTGGTGGATGCTTGCGATCCGATTACCGAAGATGCCCACGTTCAAATCATTACGCCTAAAGACAAAGAAGGCGTGGAAATTATCCGCCACTCCTGCGCGCACTTGGTCGGTCATGCGGTCAAGCAGCTCTACCCAGATGCCAAAATGGTTATCGGCCCGGTGATTGAAGACGGGTTCTATTACGATATCGCAACTGAAAAACCATTTACGCCTGATGATGTAGCAGCCATCGAAGCGCGCATGAAAGAGTTGATTGCACAAGACTATGACATTATTAAAGTGATGACGCCTCGTGCAGAAACCATCAAAATTTTCCAAGATCGCGGCGAAGAGTATAAATTGCGTCTGATTGAAGACATGCCTGAAGTGGAAGCAATGGGCATGTATCATCATCAAGAATACGTCGATATGTGCCGCGGTCCTCACGTTCCCAATACCCGTTTCTTGAAAAACTTCAAGCTGACCAAGCTGGCAGGCGCATACTGGCGCGGCGACAGCAACAATGAAATGTTGCAACGTATTTACGGTACGGCTTGGGCAAGCAAAGACGAATTAAAAGCCTATATCCAACGCATCGAGGAAGCGGAAAAACGCGACCACCGTAAGCTGGGTAAACAATTGGATTTGTTCCACCTGCAAGATGAAGCGCCGGGCATGGTGTTCTGGCATCCTAAAGGCTGGACTTTGTGGCAAGTGATTGAGCAGCATATGCGCAAAGAGCTGAATGCTGCCGGTTATAAAGAGGTAAAAACGCCTCAGATTATGGATAAAACCTTCTGGGAAAAATCCGGCCACTGGGAAAACTATAAAGACAATATGTTCGTGACCAGTTCCGAAAAACGCGAATACGCGGTTAAACCGATGAACTGTCCGGGTCATGTGCAAATTTTCAATAACGGCTTGCGCTCATATCGCGATTTGCCGATGCGTTTGGCTGAGTTTGGTTCTTGCCACCGCAATGAACCAAGCGGTGCGTTGCATGGTCTGATGCGTGTTCGCGGTTTTGTGCAAGATGATGCGCATATCTTCTGTACCGAAGATCAAATCGTCGATGAGGCACGTGCATTCAATGAATTATTGGTTCGTATTTACAAACAATTCGGCTTCCATGATGTTGCTGTGAAGTTGTCCCTCCGTCCTGAACAACGTGCAGGTTCTGACGAAGTTTGGGATAAAGCCGAACAAGGCCTGCGTGACGCATTGACTGCTTGCGGCGTAGAGTGGGAAGAGTTGCCTGGCGAAGGTGCATTCTATGGTCCTAAGATTGAGTACCATGTCAAAGATGCCTTGGGTCGCTCTTGGCAGTGCGGTACCCTGCAGTTGGACTTCGTATTGCCGGAGCGTTTGAATGCAGAATATGTAACAGAAAACAACGACCGTGCGCGTCCTGTAATGTTGCACCGTGCTATTTTGGGTTCATTGGAGCGCTTCATCGGTATTCTGATTGAAAACCATGCAGGCTCATTCCCATTGTGGCTTGCTCCGGTTCAAATGGTGATTATGAATATCACCGAAAACCAAGCAGATTATTGTCGCGAAGTGGCTGCTAAATTACAGGCAGCAGGCTTCCGTGTCGAATTGGATTTGCGTAACGAAAAAATCGGTTACAAAATCCGTGACAACAGCCAATACCGTTTCCCTTATCAAATCGTTGTCGGCGATAAAGAGAAACAAGAAAACAAAGTTG
>NZ_JBQCWZ010000227.1:0-1856 GCF_051956895.1 Neisseria sp. P0021.S006 | reverse complement strand
AGCAAAAAGCGCGTGATACACAGGATGGCAATAGCGTCTGCCAATAATAAGAGCAAGTCGCCGCGCATGTTCAGACGGCCTTATATTGTTGCGCCATTTCTTGCGAACGTTTGACGCAGGCTTCTACACCCTGTTCGATGGCTTCGGCAACGTGACGGGCTTTGAAGGTTTCGATGGCTTCGTGTGTCGTGCCGCCTTTGGAAGTTACGTTTTGCTGTAATTGTGCGAATGCTTCGCCGGTTTGTTCGGCCAAAGCCACTGCGCCTTTAAATGTGGCGAGGCTCAGTTCGCGTGCATCTTGTTCGTTGAAACCTTGTGCCAAAGCCGCATTTTGGAGCGCGCCCAACAGATAGAAAACATAGGCGGGGCCGCTGCCGCTGATGCCGGTAATATTGTGGAGTTGCTCTTCCTCGTTCAGCCAAATGGTCGTGCCGACAGAGCGCATGATGCCGTCGGCAGCTGTACGGTCGGCTTCTGAAACGCCTGCATCGGCAAACATACCGGATACGCCCAAGCCGATTTTGGCCGGCGTATTGGGCATGATGCGTACGATACGGCGTGTGCCGCCCAGATAATGGCTGAGGGTATCGATGGACAAACCTGCCGCTACAGACAACACCAGCGCGCCATTCAAACGGATGTTTTGACAGGCTACCTGCATGTCTTGCGGTTTGACGGCGAGAATGAGGACATCGTCCGCACTCAATTCGGGCAGGTTTTCAGAAGTGGCTACGCCCAATTCTTGCACCAGTTGTGCACGTCTTTCGGCGCCGCGTTCGACAATGTGGACACGATAGCCGTCTTGTTTGACCAAACTGCCTGCAATGGCAGTCGCCATATTGCCGCCGCCTAAAAAGTAGATGTTCATAAATTTCCTTAATTTTTTAAATGAGATACATTTGCTGAGGTCGTCTGAAATACCGTTTCCATCATACCGACAAAATTTCAGACGACCTTTTCACCAACGGACGCTTTCGGGCAGTGATGTTCGGTATAAACCCTGTTTTTCCAAACAATCCAATCCTTCTTTTTTAAAAGTTTCCGCTAAAGGGCGTTTATCGCGGGTTTGCCAAGCTAGCCCGCAAGCTTCAAACTTTTTGATTTTCCTACTGAAATAATCATTAGCTGCGGTACGATAAGCATTATCGTCAATAGAATAATTCCCGTCCGCCAAACGCTTCCCGCGGAAATCCTCAATAGAAGGCGGCGGTTCGCCTTTAATTTCCCAAAAATCTATTGCTGCCGGCTTTTTGGGTTTGCACCAGCCCGATAAGGATTCACATTGATACCAGCCCATCAACCGACAACCCGTTAAGGTCAAACCAAGCAAAACGACCGAGATAATCTGTTTCATTGGCTGCCTTCTCCTTTTTGTTTTTGTTCCCGTCTGCCGAAAATCGCGCTGCCGATGCGGACATGGGTTGCGCCGCATTCTACCGCGATTGGCATATCTCCGGACATACCCATAGACAAAACATCTGCTTCGACGCCTGCCGCATTCAACTCGGCCAACAACCGCTGCATGGTATGAAACTGACTGCGCAACTCATCGTCGCTGCTGTCGGCCTTGGCCACACACATCAATCCGCATACTTTAATATTCGGCAACTTGGCCACTTCAAGGGCCAGCGCAATCGCTTCTGCGGGCGCTACGCCGTGTTTCGCCTCTTCCGCGGCAATGTTCACTTCAATACACACCTGCAACGGCGGTATTTCAGACGGCCTTTGCTCACTCAAGCGCCGCGCCGTTTTCAGACGGCCTATCGTATGCACCCAATGTGCGCGTTCGGCCACAAATTTGGTTTTATTAGACTGCACATCGCCGATAACGTGCCAAACAATATCCGGCAAATCGG